>NZ_JBEPBI010000017.1:0-77917 GCF_040299045.1 Streptomyces sp. NPDC001027 | reverse complement strand
CGCGTTTCGGCGCGCCCCGGGGGCCTTCGGCGTGGGCGTCCGCCGCTCCGGGCGGCGCCAGGAGGTCACAGATTGGTCCAGACCTCTTGTCGGGGTGATCTGCCGGCCCTAGCCTCCGGTGTGTCGTGCGAAGCAGTGCGAAAACGGTTCCGGAGCCCCCCGAAGGACTGACGTGACGTCTGCGATCGATCTCGTCCCCGCGCCCCGCTCCGTCGAGGGCCCGACGCCCGGCGGCGCGGTCCTGCTCGACGAGGCCACCGCCCTGTGGGCCGCTCCCGGCACGGAGACCGCCGAACGCTGGCTGCGCGGCACGCTCGGCGCGGCGCTCGGTCTGCCCCTGCGGCCCGGGCCGCGCGACGCCCCTGACTGCGTGCGGCTGCGCCTGGACGACACGCTGGAGCCCGAGGCGTACCGGCTGAGCGTCGTCGCGGACGCGGGCGTCGAGATCCGCGGCGGGGATCCCGCCGGCGTCTTCTGGGGCGCCCAGACGCTGCGGCAGCTGCTCGGCCCGGTCGCCTTCCGGCGCGCCCCCCTCCGACCCGGCGTCAGATACGGCGTCCCGCACCGGATCGTCGAGGACGCCCCCCGGTTGCGCTGGCGCGGCCTGATGCTCGACGTGGCCCGGCACTTCATGCCCAAGGACGGCGTCCTGCGCTACCTGGACCTGATGGCGGCGCACAAACTCAACGTCCTCCACCTCCATCTGACGGACGACCAGGGCTGGCGGATCGAGATCCGCAGGCGCCCCCGGCTCACCGAGGTCGGCTCCTGGCGGGCCCGCACGAAATTCGGCCATCGTGCCTCGCCGCTGTGGGAGGACAAGCCGCACGGCGGCTTCTACACCCAGGACGACATCCGGGAGATCGTCGCCTACGCGGCGCAGCGGCACATCACCGTCGTCCCCGAGATCGACGTGCCCGGCCACTCGCAGGCCGCGATCGCCGCGTATCCGGAACTCGGCAACGCCGACGTCGTCGACACCCGCGCCCTGGCCGTCTGGGACACCTGGGGGATCAGCCCGAACGTGCTGGCCCCCACCGACGACACCCTGCGCTTCTACGAGGGGGTCTTCGAGGAGGTGCTGGAACTCTTCCCCTCGGAGTTCGTCCACGTCGGAGGTGACGAATGCCTCAAGGACCAGTGGCGGAGCTCGCCGGCCGCGCAGGCCCGCATCGCCGAACTCGGCCTCGCGGACGAGGACCAGCTGCAGTCCTGGTTCGTCCGCCACTTCGACGCCTGGCTCGCGGCGCGCGGACGGCGGCTCATCGGCTGGGACGAGATCCTGGAGGGCGGGCTCGCGGACGGTGCGGCCGTGTCCTCCTGGCGCGGCCGCGCGGGCGGGATCGCCGCCGCGCGGGCCGGGCACGACGTGGTGATGTGCCCGGAGCAGCAGGTGTACCTCGACCACCGGCAGGCGGACGGCGCGGACGAACCCGTGCCGATCGGCTACGTCCGCACCCTGGAGGACGTCTATCGGTTCGAACCCGTTCCCACGGAGTTGACGCCGGCGCAGGCGCGGCACGTGCTCGGCGCGCAGGCCAACCTGTGGACCGAGGCGACGGAGGACCAGGCCCGCGTGGACTACCAGGCCTTCCCCCGCCTCGCCGCCTTCGCCGAGGTCGCCTGGAGCGACCTGCCCGCCCCGGCGGAACGGGACTTCGCCGGCTTCGAGCGGCGGATGCGGGCCCACTACGCCCGGCTCGACGCCCTGGGCGTCGGCTACCGCCCGCCGGGCGGACCCCGGCCGTGGCAGCGGCGCCCCGGCGTCCTCGGGCGGCCCATCGAGGGACGGCCCCCGAACCGGTGATCCGCCGGGTCACGGAGAAACCCCGGCAGGGTCACCGAAGAGAGGCAATTCACGCGCACCGGTGATGCCGTGCGAAAACGGACCATCTCCGGGGCGAGGTGGGCGAATGCCTCCTAGCGGACCCCCGCGCTCGGGTGTTGCGAAGATGTGCCAGAGTTGCCACGTCCGCCCTGTCAGCACGTACCGTACGGCAACACAGGTGGGACCAGGTGGGGCAGCGGGAAGGGGCAGCCGGTTTTGAGCACGCACGCACCGCAGGCGGCGCAGGCCGTCACGCTGCCCACGACACTGGACGACGCCGTGGCGGCCCTGGCGGCCATGCCCGCGGCCGTCCCCGTGGCCGGCGGCACCGACCTGATGGCCGCCGTGAACTCGGGTCAGCTGCGCCCCGCCGGACTGGTGGGCCTCGGCCGGATCAGCGAGATCCGGGGCTGGCAGTACCAGGACGGCCACGCCCTGCTCGGCGCCGGACTCACCCACGCGCGCATGGGCCGCCCCGACTTCGCCGCCCTGATCCCGGCGCTCGCCGCGGCCGCCCGCGCCGCCGGACCGCCGCAGATCCGCAACGCGGGCACCCTGGGCGGCAACGTCGCCTCGGCCGCCCCCACGGGCGACGCGCTGCCCGTGCTGGCCGCGCTGGAGGCGACCCTGATCGTCGCGGGCCCGGGCGGAGCCCGCCGGGAGGTCCCGGTGTCGCACCTGCTGGCCGGCATGGAGATGCTGCGCGGCGGCGAGCTCATCGGGTACGTGCGCGTGCCCCTGCTGCACGCCCCGCAGGTCTTCCTCAAGGCCACCGGCCGCACCGGTCCTGGCCGCGCGGTGGCCTCCGTGGCCCTGGTCCTCGACCCCGCGCGGCGCGGGGTCAGGTGCGCGGTGGGCGCCATAGCGCCGATGCCGCTGCGGCCGCTCGAGGCCGAGCAGTGGGTCGCCCGGCTGATCGACTGGGACAACGGCCGCGCGATCGTCCCCGAGGCCCTCACGGCCTTCGGCGAGTACGTCGCCGCCGCCTGCATCCCCGACCCGACGCCCGGCGTGGACGGCTCCGTGCCGGAACTTCCGCCCGCCGTACTGCACCTGCGGCGCACCGTCGCCGCACTGGCCCGACGAGCACTGGGGAGGGCGCTGTCGTGACCGACGACCGGCAGGGACCCGGACACGGACAGGAGAACGGGCAGGACCAGGGCGCGCCGCAGGGCGTCGGCCGCTGGGACCCGTTGCCCCAAGGGGACTACGACGACGGCGCGACCGCCTTCGTGAAGCTCCCCGAGGGAGGCATCGACGCCCTTCTCGCGGGCCGCGGCGACAGCCCGCTCGCCGCCCCGGGGCACGGGTACGTGCCGCCCCAGATAGCGGTGGCGCCTCCCGCGGACGACGCCGCCACCTGGGCTGCCCCGGCCGGCGGCAGCGACTGGCCGCTCGCGCAGGACACCCCGCAGACGGTGGGCGACGACCGCTTCAGGTACAACCCGGGCGCGACCGGCCAGTGGGCGTTCGAGGACGCCTCGGCGGGCCAGGGCGCGCCGCAGTCCGCTCCCGCCCCGGGCCACGACGTGACCGGCCAGTGGTCGATCCCCGTCGCGGGCGGCGACCTTCCCGACGAGTCGGGCGAGTTCACCGCGTCTTCCCTGGTCGAGCAGTGGGGCGGCACACCCCCGGCCACCCTGCCCGGCGGCGCGGCCGCGCCCTGGGCGACCGAGGCGTCCGGCACGGCGCACCAGACGTGGGACCGGCCCGCCGACGAGGCCGCTCCGGCCGACCGTGGGGCCGCGGACCCGGCGTCGCACGGCCACCCGCCCGCGCACCTGTCCCCGCACGAGACCGGGACCGCGTTCGCGCCGGAGCACGACCCGTCGGCCGCGGCCCCCGACCGGGCCCGCCCCGACGCCGAGCACGCCGAGCACGCCGGCCGGCGCCCCGACCCGGGCGGCGCGTTCGCCCCGGAGGTCTCCGCCGAGGCGTACACGGCGCCCGCCGACGGCCCCGCCGAGACCGCCCCGCGGGCCGTGGAGGCCGAGGGGGCCGCCGAGACGTCCGGGGAGCCGGAGAGCGCCCTCGACGCCGCCCACGGCCCCGCGGAAGCCGTCCACCGGCCCACGCGGCCGCCCGCCGCGCCGCACGACGACGCGCCCGCCGGCGACGCTCCGCAGACCTCGCGACCGCACCCCTCCGACCCGCACCCGTCGGAGCCGCAGCCGGAGCCGGCGGCGGACAACGGCGCCGACGACGCCCCGCCGCCGTTCCACGAGGAACACCCCCTCGCCGGCTACGTGCTGCGCGTCAACGGCTCCGACCGCCCCGTCACCGACGCCTGGATCGGCGAGTCCCTGCTCTACGTGCTGCGCGAGCGGCTCGGCCTCGCGGGCGCCAAGGACGGCTGCTCGCAGGGCGAGTGCGGCGCCTGCAACGTCCAGGTGGACGGGCGGCTCGTCGCCTCCTGCCTGGTCCCGGCCGTCACCACCGCCGGCAGCGAGATCCGCACCGTCGAGGGGCTGGCCGTCGACGGACAGCCCTCGGACGTGCAGCGGGCCCTCGCCGCCTGCGGCGCCGTCCAGTGCGGCTTCTGCGTGCCCGGCATGGCGATGACCGTCCACGACCTGCTCGAGGGCAACCCGGCGCCGTCCGAACTCGAGGCGCGCCAGGCCCTGTGCGGCAACCTGTGCCGCTGCTCCGGCTACCGGGGCGTCCTCCAGGCCGTCCAGGACGTCGTCGCCGAACGCCAGGCGCACGCCGACGCCGAGACGGACGGGGACGAGGCGCGTATCCCTCACCAGGCGGGCCCCGGCGCGGGCGGCGTGCACGCGTCGGCGTTCGAGAACCCGGCGCAGCCCCATCCGCATGACCCCGCATACGGACAGGGCCAGGACGGAGGCCAGGCGTGACGAACGAGACAGCCACCGCGGCGACCCCCGTCGAGGCCGCCCCGGCCCCCGAGCCGGCCCCGCACGGCCTCGGCGTGTCCCTGCAGCCCGCCGACGTGCGCGCCAAGACGGAGGGCACCTTCCCGTACGCGGCCGACCTGTGGGCCGAGGGCCTGCTCTGGGCGGCCGTCCTGCGCTCACCGCACCCGCACGCGCGCATCGTGTCCATCGACACCTCCCACGCGCGGGAGATGCCCGGCGTGCGCGCCGTCGTCACCCACGAGGACGTCCCGGGCCGCGCGCTGCACGGCCGGGGCGCCGTGGACCGGCCGGTGTTCGCCTCCGACGTCGTCCGCCACCACGGCGAGCCCATCGCGGCCGTCGCAGCCGACCACCCGGACACCGCGCGCATGGCCGCCGCGGCCGTCATCGTCGAGTACGAGACGCTCGACCCGGTGATCGACCCGGAGCTGGCCTTCGAGGCGGAGCCCCTGCACCCCGACGGCAACCTGATCCGGCACATCCCGCTGCACCACGGCGACCCCGAGGCGGCCGGCGTGGTCGTCGTCGAGGGCCAGTACCGCATCGGGCGCGCCGACCCCGCCCCCATCGGCGCCGAGGCCGGTCTCGCCGTGCCCCGCCCCGACGGCGGCGTGGAGCTCTACCTCGCCTCCACCGACCCGCACACCGACCGGGACACCGCCGCGGCCTGCTACGGACTCGACCCCGAACGGGTGAAGATCGTCGTCACCGGCGTGCCCGGCGCCACCGCCGACCGCGAGGACCAGGGCTTCCAGCTCCCGCTGGGCCTGCTGGCCCTCAAGACCGGCTGCCCGGTGAAGCTCACGGCGACCCGCGAGGAGTCCTTCCTCGGCCACGCCCACCGCCACCCCACGCTGCTGCGCTACCGCCACCACGCCGACGCCGACGGCCGGCTGGTGAAGGTCGAGGCGCAGATCCTGCTGGACGCGGGCGCCTACGCCGACACCTCCGCAGAGGCCCTGGCCGCCGCCGTCTCCTTCGCCTGCGGCCCCTACGTCGTGCCGAACGCCTTCATCGAGGGCTGGGCGGTGCGCACCAACAACCCGCCGTCGGGCCATGTGCGCGGCGAGGGCGCGATGCAGGTGTGCGCCGCCTACGAGGCGCAGATGGACAAGCTGGCGAAGAAGCTCGGCGTCGACCCCGCGGAGCTGCGGCTGCGCAACGTCATGGCGACCGGCGACGTCCTGCCGACCGGCCAGACGGTGACCTGCCCCGCCCCGGTCGCCGAACTCCTCCAGGCCGTCCAGGAGTTCCCCCTGCCGTCGCTCCCCAAGGACGCGCCCGAAGAGGACTGGCTGCTGCCCGGCGGCCCCGAGGGCGCGGGCGAGCCGGGCGCGGTGCGCCGCGGCGTCGGCTACGGCCTGGGCATGGTGCACATGCTGGGCGCGGAGGGCGCCGACGAGGTCTCCACCGCCACCGTGAAGGTTTTGGACGGCGTCGCGACGGTGCTGTGCGCGGCGGTCGAGACCGGCCAGGGCTTCACCACGCTGGCCCGTCAGATCGTCCAGGAGACGCTGGGCGTCGACGAGGTCCACGTGGCGCCCGTGGACACCGACCAGCCCCCCGCGGGGCCCGGCTGCCGGGGCCGTCACACCTGGGTCTCGGGCGGCGCGGTGGAGCGTGCGGCGAAGATGGTCCGCACCCAGCTGCTCCAGCCGCTGGCGCACAAGTTCGGCATGTCCACGGAACTGCTGCAGATCACCGACGGCAAGATCACCTCCTACGACGGCGTCCTGTCGACGACCGTCACGGAGGAGATGCACGGCAAGGAGCTGTGGGCGACCGCGCAGTGCCGCCCGCACCCCACCGAGCCGCTGGACGCGGCCGGCCAGGGCGACGCCTTCGTCGGTCTCGCCTTCTGCGCGATCCGCGCGGTCGTGGACGTCGACATCGAGCTCGGCTCGGTGCGGGTCGTGGAACTCGCCGTCGCCCAGGACGTCGGCCGGATCCTGAACCCGGCTCAGCTCGCCGCCCGCATCGAGGCGGGCGTGACGCAGGGCGTGGGCATCGCGCTCACCGAGAACCTGCGCACCCCCCGCGGCCTGATCCGCCACCCCGACCTCACCGGCTACGCGCTGCCCACGGCGCTGGACGCCCCGGACATCCGGATCGTCAAACTGGTCGAGGAGCGGGACGTGGTCGCGCCGTTCGGGGCGAAGGCGGCCAGCGCCGTCCCCGTCGTCACCTCGCCGGCGGCGATCGCCTCCGCCGTCCGCGCAGCGACGGGCCGCCCCGTGAACCGCCTCCCGATAAGGCCGCAGGCCGCGGTGGTGACGGACCGGTGAGCGCCCCGGCATCGGACGACCTGCCGACGGGCGACCTGCCTGCGGGGGATCCGTCGGCGGGGGAGTCGTCGGACGAGCGCCGACCCGAGGCCCGGCAGTACGAACCCCCGCCGAGCGCGGGCAAGTTGCTGTTCTGGATCCTCCTGTTCGTGACCGCGGCGCTGGCCGTGGTGCTGGGCGGCGTGTACTTCGCCTGACGGATGCACACCGACGCCCGCCCTTGGGACGCCGGGCTCGAACAGCCGGGTTGAACAAACGGTCTCGCGAACACCCGGCGGGACCGGGCGATCCGGGCGATCCGGGCGGGAAGGGAACGCACGGGGCGCACCCGACGTCTTCTGATGCGGACCAGTGCCGATGCGCGAGCGGAACCCGGCACGGGTCGGGCGTCGCCGCTGGTCACAGCCGTTGTCAGTGGGGCCGCATAGGCTGCGGAGCAGTGGGACGGCGCACGTGAATTCCGCCAGGGGGACCGATGGGCACGACCAGGACCACCACCGCCATGACGACGATCACCTTCACCGAGGACGAGCTGAACCCGCACATCGCACACGCCCCGGCCCGCCGCCGGCCGACCGGCCCGGCCCTGCGCGGCCTGCCTGCCGTCGACCGCCGGGAGCCGGAGTCCGTCCTGCTCGACGGGATGACGGGAGAGATCTCGACGACGTACTTCTTCCACGACCGCCTCGACCTGATGGACGCCCCGCCGCTCGCCCCGGCCCTGGAGAAGCTGCTCCGCTGCGCCACGGCGGTGGACGAACTGACGGCCCTGCGCGGCCAGTTCGCCTGCTACGCCGGACGGCTCGGACCGCAGGCGGTGGCCGAGGCCTCCCGCCGGCTGCTGGCGGTGTTCGAGGCGGGCGCCGAGGGCCCGGGCGACGCCGGCGCGCTGTTCTGGAAGCTCGCCGCGGTGATCCGTCCACTGGCCCTGGCCGCCGGTCCGGGCACGGCGTCCGGCCTGGCCCTGGACCTGCCGGTCCGGTGGCTGGACGAGGAGTTCGGCTCGGCGTGCGTCGTCCGCTTCGAGGACGTCGACGTCCCCGCCGCTCTCACGCACGCTCCGACCCGGCGCTTCCTGCGCGCGACGGGCCTGCCGGAGGAGGCCGCGCCGTTCTCCCTGGAGCCGGACATGCCGCTGCGGACGCTCGCCGAGCACCACGCCGACGACCTGGCCGCCGCCGACGACACGGCGGACGACCGCGAGGGCGTCGGCGCCGGAAGCCGCCTCCCGGCGCACGCCGACCGCCTCGTCCGGCTGGGAAGCCTCGTCGAGGACACCGCTCTCGTCGTGGACGGCGTCACGGGCGCCGTGCTCAGCTGGAGCGAGCCGGACCTCACCCTGCGCCCGCTCAACGCCGACATCTCCACCCTTGCGTTCACCCTCTGGCTGCTGAGGCGTGAGCGGGCCCTGGACGCACTGCGCGAACTGACCGAGGCCTGCGGCCGGCTCGCCGGCACGATGTCCCGCGACCTGGCGACGACCGACCGAGCCCGCCGGCCCGGCCCGACCCCCTGCGACGCCGCCCCGACCAACCCCGCAGACGCCTGACGCCCCTGCCCGCACCACCTGCCGGCCGGCAGACGGACGACAGCCAGGGCGGCGCCCTCATGGGGCACCGCCCTGGCCGCCTGCCCGCTGGGGCAAGAGAGACCGCGACGGGATTCGAACCCGTGTCACTCGCTTTGCAGGCGAGCCCCTGAGCCTCTCGGGCACGCGGTCGGGTCGGTGGCGGGATGTCGGTCCCGCCGTGCTCGATGTGACGACCGTACGGGCGGCCAGGACCGGGCTCAAGCAGCCGGCCGGTGCCGCAACGGGACTGCCACACGCCGTTCATGAAAGGGGGCCAGGGGGGCAGCCGGAGGCCGATGGGGTCGATGGGACGGCGGGACCTAGTACCGAGGTCCCGGGTGAGGATCCGCCTTCCGACAGGGGTCAACCTCGGTTGCGCACCTTACGCTGGCGGCCATGGCTGCCCTCGAATCACGCGACGCCGTCGTCGCCGACGCCCCGGAGGACCCCGGCACGTCACCGGGTCCCGACGAGACCGTCCTCGGACGTCCCTATCGCGCCCTCAGCATCGGCATCGTCTCCGTCGTGCTGCTCATCGCCTTCGAGGCGACCGCCGTCGGGACGGCCATGCCCGTCGCGGCGCGGGAGCTCGACGGGGTGTCGCTCTACGCGTTCGCGTTCTCGGGGTACTTCACGACGAGCCTGTTCGGGATGGTGTTCGCCGGGCAGCTGTCGGACCGCCGCGGCCCGCTCGGGTCGCTCGCGGGCGGGATCGCGGCGTTCGCGGCGGGCCTCGTGCTCTCCGGGAGCGCCGGGACCATGTGGGTGTTCGTCCTCGGGCGGGCCGTGCAGGGGCTCGGGGGCGGCCTGGTGATCGTCGCGCTGTACGTCGTCGTCGGACGGGCCTATCCGGAGCGGCTGCGGCCCGCGATCATGGCCGCGTTCGCCGCGTGCTGGGTCGTGCCGTCGGTCGTGGGGCCGCTGGCCGCCGGCGCGGTGACCGAACGGCTGGGATGGCGCTGGGTCTTCCTCGGGATACCGGCCCTCGTCGTGCTTCCGCTCGTGCTGGCCCTGCCCCAGATACGACGGCGCGCGGGCGGTCCCGTGGCGGGCACGGCGGTCGCGGCCTTCGACCGACGGCGGATCCGCCTCGCGCTCGGCGTCTCCCTCGGGGCCGGACTCCTGCAGTACGCCGCGCAGGACCTGCGGCCGCTGTCCGCGGCGCCCGCCGTCGCGGGGTGTGCGCTGCTCGTCCCCGCCGCGCTCGGACTGCTGCCGCGCGGCACCTGGCGGGCGGCGCGCGGGCTGCCCTCGGTCGTGCTGCTGCGCGGCCTGGCCGCCGGGTCCTTCATCGCCGCCGAGTCCTTCGTGCCGCTGATGCTCGTCACGCAGCGCGGGCTGAGCCCCACCCTCGCCGGGTTCTCGCTCGCGGCCGGCGGAGGGACCTGGGCGCTGGGCTCGTGGGTGCAGTCGCGGCCGGGTGCGGAGCCCTACCGGCAGCGCCTCACCGTGCTGGGGATGGTGCTGGCGGCCGCCGCCGTCGCCGCGGCGCCCAGTGTGCTGGTGGCTTCCGTGCCCGTCTGGACCGTGGCCGTCGCCTGGGGCTTCGGGTGTTTCGGGATGGGGCTCGTCATCTCCTCGACCAGCGTGCTGCTGCTGCAGCTCTCCGCGCCCGAGGAGGCCGGCGCCAACTCCGCCGCCCTGCAGATCTCGGACGGGCTCTCCAACGTGCTGCTGCTCGCCGCCGGCGGCGCGGCCTTCGCGGCGCTCGGCGGCGGGGGCGTCGCGCACGCGGCCACGACCGCCGACGGCTCCTCGCACCCGGCCGCCTTCGCCGCCGTCTTCCTGCCGATGGCCGCGGTGGCGCTCGCGGGCGCCTGGGTGGCGACCCGACTGCACGAGCGGCCGACGTGACCGGCCCGGCGGCCACGGGCGGAGGGGCTCCCCGGGCGAAGGCGGTCCTCGGGGGAAGGGGCTCCCTGCGGAATCGGCTTCCCGGCCGCAGAGGCTTCCCGGCCGAAGGGGCTCGCGGCCGAAGGGGCTCGCGGCCGAAGGGGCTCCCGGCTGGGGGTGACCGGGGGCCGGGTCGGGCGGCCGGGGGCCGGGGTCCGGGCGAGGGCCGACGCGTTCGCGCCGCTGCCGCTGCCGCTGCCGCTGCCGCTGCCGCTGTGAGCTGGGTCCCACCCGCGGACGACGCGGCCTTGTCGGCGCGTTGACATCCGGGCCGCCGGTAGGGTGGCCCGGTTGTCATACGTAGCCGAGTAACGAGCAGCCCGACCCCCCGAACCGGAGACCGTGACTACCACCGCCGCCACCTCTGCCTCCCACCACCTGTCGCCCGCCTTCCCCGGCCGCGCCCCCTGGGGCACCGCCGGCAAGCTGCGGGCCTGGCAGCAGGGGGCGATGGAGAAGTACATCCAGGAGCAGCCCCGCGACTTCCTCGCCGTCGCCACCCCCGGCGCCGGCAAGACGACGTTCGCGCTGACCCTCGCCTCCTGGCTGCTGCACCATCACGTCGTGCAGCAGGTGACCGTGGTCGCGCCGACCGAGCACCTGAAGAAGCAGTGGGCGGAGGCGGCGTCCCGGATAGGCATCCGGCTCGACCCCGAGTACAGCGCGGGCCCGCTCAGCAAGGACTACCACGGCGTCGCCGTGACCTACGCGGGCGTCGGCGTGCGCCCGATGCTGCACCGCAACCGCAGCGAGCAGCGCAAGACGCTCGTCATCCTCGACGAGATCCACCACGCCGGCGACAGCAAGTCGTGGGGTGAGGCGTGCCTCGAGGCGTTCGAGCCGGCGACCCGCCGCCTCGCGCTCACCGGCACGCCGTTCCGGTCGGACACCAACCCCATCCCGTTCGTCGCGTACGAGGAGGGCGACGACGGCATCCGTCGGTCCGCCGCCGACTACACCTACGGGTACGGGTCGGCGCTCGCCGACCACGTCGTGCGGCCCGTCATCTTCCTCTCCTACAGCGGCAACATGCGCTGGCGGACGAAGGCCGGCGACGAGATCGCGGCCCGGCTCGGCGAGCCGATGACGAAGGACGCGATCAGTCAGGCCTGGCGCACCGCCCTCGACCCGCGCGGCGAGTGGATGCCGAGCGTGCTGCGCGCCGCCGACCAGCGCCTCACCGAGGTCAGGAAGGCCATCCCGGACGCCGGCGCGCTCGTCATCGCCTCCGACCAGGACTCCGCCCGCGCCTACGCCAAGCTGATCCGGGAGATCACCGGCTCCAAGGCGACGCTCGTCCTGTCCGACGACACCGGCGCGTCCCGTCGCATCGACGACTTCAGCGGCAGCACGGACCGCTGGATGGTCGCCGTGCGGATGGTGTCCGAAGGCGTCGACGTGCCGCGGCTCGCGGTCGGGGTGTACGCCACCACCATCTCCACCCCGCTGTTCTTCGCCCAGGCCGTCGGACGTTTCGTGCGATCCCGGCGGCGCGGCGAGACCGCGTCCGTCTTCCTGCCGACCGTGCCCGACCTGCTCGGTTTCGCGGGGGAGATGGAGCGCGAGCGCGACCACGTCCTCGACAAGCCCAAGAAGCAGGGCGAGGAGGATCCGTACGCCGAGTCCGAGAAGGAGATGGACGAGGCGAACCGCGAGCAGGACGAGGACACCGGCGAGCAGGAGCAGTTCGCCTTCGAGGCGCTGGAGTCCGAGGCCGTCTTCGACCGGGTGACGTACAACGGCGCCGAGTTCGGCATGCAGGCCCACCCGGGCAGCGAGGAGGAGCAGGACTACCTCGGCATCCCAGGGCTGCTGGAGCCCGACCAGGTGCAACTGCTGCTGCAGAAGCGGCAGGCGAAGCAGATCGCGCACAGCAGGAAGCGGCCGGACGCCGAGGCCGATCTGCTCGAGCTGCCCGCCGAGCGTCGGCCGGTCGTCTCGCACAAGGAGATGATGGAGCTGCGCAAGCAGCTCAACACGATGGTGGCCGCGTACGTGCACCAGAGCGGCAAGCCGCACGGGGTGATCCACACCGAACTGCGCCGGGTGTGCGGCGGACCGCCGAGCGCCGAGGCGACCGCGGGACAACTGCGTCAGCGCATCGCCAAGGTGCAGGAGTGGGCGACCCGCATGAAGTGAGTCCCGGTCGCCGGGGCCCGGACAAGCGCGTCGCGCGCCGGGCCCGCGGCCACCCCGTGGCGGGTGTACGCGGTCCCGTGCGCCCCACGGGCCCCGTCAGTCCCGAGGGGCGCATGCGCCGCCGCCGCGCTCCGTACGTACCGGGATAAATGCAGGTAGTCCCCACCGGTCGTTGACCGGATTCTGGACGGAGCCTTCCGCTCAGCGAACCGGCTTCGCTACTGTCCCGCTACGCACACGCCCCGTGGCAGCGCCGCCGCGGAGCGCAGCCGTGAAGCGACCGGGCTCGGAACGCCGGGCCCGTCTGTCGATCGGAGGCCTCTGTGGCGCGTCACTGACGGGACTCGGTGATGCCCCCGCCGCGACGGAGGCAGCCGACCTCACCACTTAAGGAGTGGGCGTCGTGACCGCGGAGACCTCTCAGACGCTCGACCGGGGACTGAAAGTCCTCAAGCTGCTGGCCGACACCGACCACGGGCTGACCGTCACCGAGCTTTCCAACAAACTGGGCGTCAACCGGACCGTTGTGTACCGGTTGCTCGCCACGCTGGAGCAGCACGCGCTCGTACGGCGTGACCTGGGCGGACGAGCCCGGGTCGGCCTCGGGGTGCTGCGGCTCGGCCGCCAGGTGCATCCGCTGGTGCGGGAGGCCGCGCTGCCCGCGCTGCGCTCACTGGCCGAGGACATAGGCGCGACCGCGCATCTGACGTTGGTGGACGGGACGGAGGCGCTCGCCGTCGCCGTCGTCGAGCCGACCTGGACGGACTACCACGTGGCGTACCGGGCGGGGTTCCGGCATCCCCTGGACCGGGGGGCGGCGGGCCGGGCGATCCTCTCCGCCCGGCAGAAGACGGCGCGCCACGCGGACGAGCCCGGCTACACACTGACGCACGGTGAGCTGGAGGCCGGCGCGAGCGGGGCGGCGGCCCCGCTGCTGGGCGTGACCGGCGTCGAGGGCAGCGTGGGCGTGGTGATGCTGGCCGACGCCGTGCCCGAGCGGGTCGGCCCGCGCGTCGTGGACGCGGCTCGCGAAGTGGCGGAGGCGCTGCGCTGACCGGGGCCGGGCCGCGCCGGGCCGGGCCGCGCCGGGCCGGCCACCCGGCCACCCGGCCACCCAACCACCCGGGTTCGGGAGCACAGGCGGGGCGGCGCGAGCATGGGCATCGCGGGCACGGCGCCTCGGCGTGGGCGCCTCGCCCATGAGCATCTCGGGCGTGGGCGGCTCGGGCGGGGGGCGTCGTCCAGCCGTGAGCCCCGGCGCCTCGTCACGTTAGATTGACTCCGTGCTCTCTCGCCTCTCACGCCCCCGGGCTCTCGCCGTCTGCGCCCTGCCCCTCGTGGCGCTGCTCGCCACGGCCGCGTATGCGCCGCTGCCGTTCTCGGTGGCGCAGCCCGGGATGACGGCGAACGTCCTCGGCGACAACAGGGGCGCCCCGGTGATCACGATCTCCGGCGCGCCCGTGCGGGACACCAGCGGGCAGCTGCGCATGACGACGATCGAGGCGACCGGCCCCGACGCGCGCGTCACGCTCGGCGACGTGATCGACGGCTGGTTCCGCACCGACCAGGCGATCATGCCGCGCGACGCGGTGTACCCCAGCGGGGAGAGCACCAAGGAGATCGAGCAGCACAACACCCAGCAGATGCAGGACTCCCAGGACGCGGCGACCCAGGCGGCGCTGGCCTATCTGAAGCTGGGCGAGGACGACGTCCAGGTCACGCTGAAACTGGCCGACGTGGGCGGTCCCAGCGCCGGGCTGCTGTTCTCGCTCGGCATCGTCGACAAGCTCGACGGCGACGGCTCCGGCGGCGACCTCACCGGCGGCCGCACGATCGCCGGCACGGGCACCATCGACGCCGGCGGCAAGGTCGGCGCGGTCGGCGGGGTGGCCCTGAAGACGCAGGCCGCCCGGCGGGACGGCGCGACCGTGTTCCTCGTCCCCAAGGAGGAGTGCTCCGACGCGAAGTCCGAGCTGCCCAAGGGGCTGCGGCTGGTCCCGGTCACCACGCTCAAGGGCGCGGTGAGCGCGCTCGTCGCGCTGGAGAAGGGCAAGGGCCCCGTCCCCAGCTGCTGAGCGCCGGCAGCCGCCCGGCCTCCTCCGGTCGGCCGTCCGCCGGGCCGCCGGCCACGTCCGGCCTCACCGCCCCCGGTCGGCCCGGTCCTCTCCGGGCCGTCCCGAGGTCTGCTCCATCGCCTGCTCGGCCGCCTGCTCCACGAGCGGGATGACCCGCAGCGGCACGGGGTTCTCCATCACGATCGCGGTGGAGGCCCGGACGATGCCGTCGAAACCGACGACCCGGTCGATCACCCGCTGGAGATCGGCGTTGGAGCGGGCCACCAGTCGGCACAGCATGTCCCCGCCGCCGGTGGTGGTGTGCAGCTCCAGCACCTCGGGCACCGATCCCAGATGGGCCCGCACGTCGGCCCCCTGGCCCTGGCGGATCTGCAGCGTGGCGAACGCGGTGACCGGGTAGCCGAGGGCCGCCGGATCGACCTCGGGACCGAAACCCCGGATGACGCCGTTCGCCTGCAGTCGGTCGAGCCGTGCCTGCACCGTCCCGCGGGCCACGCCCAGCCGCCGGGACATCTCCAGCACCCCCAGCCGCGGCTCCCGTGCCAGCAGCACGATGATCCGGCCGTCCAGACGATCGATCCCCATGCCGTAGGCCTCCACGATGGTCACCCTGTACAGAAGGTCCGCCGAAACCGTCGAGCAGCTATACAGGTTGCCCAGGCGATACGCGAACTATTGCGCATCTTGCAGGGCTGGCGCGAGGCTTTCGTTATGACCCAGACCACACACCTCACTCCCGACACCGCGCGGCAGGCAGACCCCTTCCCGGTCAAGGGAATGGACGCGGTCGTCTTCGCCGTGGGCAACGCCAAACAGGCGGCGCACTACTACTCCACCGCCTTCGGCATGAAACTGGTCGCCTACTGCGGACCGGAGACCGGCACCCGCGAGACCGCCTCGTACGTGCTCACCAACGGCTCGGCCCGCTTCGTCCTCACCTCGGTCGTCAAGGCGGCCACCGCCTGGGGCCACTTCCTGGAGCGGCATGTGGCCGAGCACGGCGACGGCGTCGTCGACCTCGCCATCGAGGTCCCGGACGCCCGCGCCGCCTACGCCTACGCCATCGAGCACGGCGCCCGCTCCGTCGCCGAGCCCTACGAGCTCAAGGACGAGCACGGCACGGTCGTCCTCGCCGCGATCGCCACCTACGGCGAGACCCGGCACACCCTCGTCGACCGCTCCGGCTACGACGGCCCCTACCTCCCCGGCTACGTGAGCGCCGACCCGATCGTCGAGCCCCCCGCCCAGCGCACCTTCCAGGCCGTCGACCACTGCGTCGGCAACGTCGAACTGGGCCGGATGAACGAGTGGGTCGGCTTCTACAACACGGTCATGGGCTTCACGAACATGAAGGAGTTCGTGGGCGACGACATCGCCACCGAGTACAGCGCGCTGATGTCGAAGGTGGTGGCCGACGGCACGCTCAAGGTCAAGTTCCCGATCAACGAGCCCGCCGTCGCCAAGAAGAAGTCCCAGATCGACGAGTACCTCGAGTTCTACGGCGGCGCCGGCGTCCAGCACATCGCGCTCAACACCAACGACATCGTGCAGACCGTCCGCACGATGCGCGCGGCCGGGGTGCGGTTCCTCGACACCCCCGACTCCTACTACGACACCCTCGGCGAGTGGGTCGGCGACACCCGCGTCCCCGTCGACACCCTGCGCGAGCTGAAGATCCTCGCCGACCGCGACGAGGACGGCTACCTGCTGCAGATCTTCACCAAGCCGGTCCAGGACAAGCCGACCGTGTTCTTCGAGATCATCGAACGCCACGGCTCGATGGGATTCGGCAAGGGCAACTTCAAGGCCCTCTTCGAGGCGATCGAACGCGAGCAGGACAAACGCGGCAACCTGTGACCGGCGGACCGCGCCACGCCACGCCGTGCCCGCGCGCTGATTCCGGCAGCGGCGCCAGTCGGCGTCGGCGCTAGTCGGGCAGTTCGGCCGGGGGCGGCTCGTCGCCGAGGCCGGCGAGGGCGGCCCGGGCCGCCGGGCCGAACAGGGGCGAGAAATGCGGGTTGATCCGCAGCGCCTCCTGAAGATGCCGCCGCGCGGGGCCGTCCTTCCCCAGCGCCCGTTCGATCACCGCCAGGTGGTGCACGTACGGCGCGCTGTACACCGCGCCCCCGTGCACCCGGTCGGTGGCGATCGAGGCGAACCTCAGCGCCGCCTCGTCGTCCCCGGCCCGGTGCAGCGCCCAGCCCAGCGCGTCCGCGACGGCGACGCCCGGCTGCCGCCGCCACTCGGCCCGCAGCCGCCGCACCGCCGACGCCGGGTCCCCGTGGTCCGCCTCGAACCGGCCGAGCGTCAGCTCCCCGTCGACGCCGCCGGCCGACTCCTGCCGGACCAGCGTCCGCAGCCGGTCGTACTGCACCCGCGCCGCCTGGGCCAGCCCCAGCGACTCGTACAGCTCGCCCAGCTCCAGCGCGTACTGCGGCAGCGGCTGCCGTTCCAGCGCCACCCGGTACGCGTTCAGCGCCTCCGTCGTCCGCCCCAGCGCCGCCAGCGCCCTGCCCTGACCGGCCTGCGCCGCCCGCTGGTCCGGGTCGAGCCGGACCGCCTCCTGGAAGTGCCGCAGCGCGTCCTGCGGCTCACCGCGCTCCCAGGCGAGCTGCCCGGCCCGCTCCAGCCACGCCGCCTGCTCGGCGGGGGAGACGGCGCCGACCGCCGCGTCCGCCAGCGCGGCCTGCGCGTCCTCACGCCGGCCCCGGTCCCAGTAGACGCCCGCCGCCCGTCCCCGCACGGCAGGACCGGAGTGCAGCGCCGTCAGCGCGTCCAGCGCCTTCAGCGTCTTCTTGTAGTCCCCCATGCCGGTGTACGCGTCGATGAGCTGCGGATACGTCGTCCAGCGCTTCGGCGCCTCCTTGCGCGCGGCCTCGCCCCAGCGCACCGCTGCGGGGAAGTCCCGGCGGGCGTTGGCCAGCGCGGCGAGACCGCCGAGGGCGTCCGCGTTGCCCCGGGGACGGGCCTTCAGCGAGGTCCGCAACGCCCGCTCGGCCTTCGGATACAGGACGGCGACCTCGGCGGTGCGCCGGCCCTGCTCGAGGTACGCCGTGCCGAGCACCGCCCAGGACCGGGCGTCCCCGGGACGCTCCCGCACCGCCCGCTCCCGCTCCTCGATCAGCGCCGCCAGTTCGGGCAGCGCGGCCGCCACCCCCGCCCGCACCGCCGATCCCGCCTGGGCCCCCGGAGCCGCCGCCGGCGCCCCGCGTCCCGCCGGCCCCTCGCCGGGCAGGCACACCAGCACCCCGCCGCCCAGCACCAGACACCCCACGAGCGAGCCGACGACCAGACGCCGGCGCCGGCGCCGACGCGTCGCGGAGCCTTCCTCGCCACCCTCCCCGGACCCCTGCTCGCCGCCCTCCCCGGGACCCTCCTCCGCGGCCCCTGCGGCGGCTTCGTCGACGGCCTGCGCGGCGGGTTCCCGGGCGGCTGCCGCGACGGCCTCCGCAGGAGTCCCGTCGGGGGCGGTGCGCTCTTCGGCGGCGCGCTCCTCGTTCTCCATGGCGCTCACTGTGCGTCAGTACGACGACCGTGCGACGTCAGCCGGAGGGTCCCCGGACGGGGGTTCACACCGATGGCCCCGGAGTGCGAGCCTGTGATCATGAGCCGTTGGGAAGCACCAGCCGAAGAAGACACCGCGGCGACCGACGAAACCGCGGCCACCGACGAAACCACGACGACCGACGAAACCGCATCGCCGCACGGCACGGCCGCGGCGCACGGCATCGCGCCGGCCGGCCGCCTGCTGGAACGGCTGCGGGCCGGCCTGCCCGACGGGTCCGTCCTCACCGACCCCGACGTCACGGCCTCGTACGCCAACGACATGGCGAGCTTCTGCCCGGCCGGCGCCCCGGCCGTCGTCGTGCTGCCGCGCACCGCGGAAGAGGTGCAGCACGTCCTGCGCACGGCGAGCGAGCTGCGCGTCCCGGTCGTCCCACAGGGCGCCCGCACCGGTCTGTCCGGCGCCGCCAACGCCTCCGACGGCTGCATCGTCCTGTCCCTGACCCGGATGGACCGCATCCTCGAGATCAATCCGGTCGACCGGATCGCCGTCGTCGAACCCGGCGTCGTCAACGCGGCCCTCTCGCGTGCCGTGGGCGAGCACGGCCTGTACTACCCGCCCGACCCGTCCAGCTGGGAGACGTGCACGATCGGCGGCAACATCGGCACCGCCTCGGGCGGACTGTGCTGTGTGAAGTACGGGGTGACGGCCGAGTACGTCCTCGGACTCGACGTGGTGCTCGCCGACGGACGGCTGATGACCACCGGCCGCCGCACCGCGAAGGGCGTCGCCGGGTACGACCTCACCCGCCTGTTCGTCGGCTCCGAGGGCTCGCTGGGCGTCGTCGTGCGGGCCGTCCTCGCCCTGAAGCCGCGACCGCCGCAGCAGTTGGCGCTGGCCGCAGAGTTCGCCTCGTCCGCCGCCGCCTGCGACGCGGTGTGCCGGATCATGGAGGGCGGCCACGTGCCGTCCCTCCTCGAACTGATGGACCGCACGACCGTCCGGGCCGTCAACGCCCTGACCCGCATGGGCCTGCCGGAGTCCACCGAGGCCCTGCTGCTCGCCGCCTTCGACACCCCCGACCCGGCCGCCGACCTCGCCGCCGTCGGCGCGCTGTGCGAAGCGGCCGGCGCCACCCGGGTGGTCCCCGCCGACGACGCCGCCGAGTCCGAACTCCTCCTCCAGGCACGGCGGTCGTCGCTCGTCGCGCTGGAGGCCGTCAAGGGCACGACGATGATCGACGACGTGTGCGTGCCGCGCTCCCGGCTCGCCGAGATGATCGAGGGCGTGGAACGCATCGCCCGCGCCCACGGACTGACCATCGGGGTCGTCGCCCACGCCGGAGACGGCAACACCCACCCCACGGTCTGCTTCGACGCGGCGGACCCCGACGAGTGCCGGCGCGCCCGCGCGTCCTTCGACGAGATCATGGGCCTCGGCCTGGAACTCGGCGGCACGATCACCGGCGAGCACGGCGTCGGCGTGCTGAAGAAGGAATGGCTGGCCCGCGAGATCGGCCCGGTGGGCGTCGAGATGCAGCGCGCCGTCAAAGCCGCCTTCGACCCGCTGGGCATCCTCAACCCGGGCAAGCTGTTCTGAGACCGGGCACGCCCTCGCGAGCCGCCCGGCGTGCGCCCCGGCGGCTCACTCGCCGTCCCGGGACTCGTCCGACGGCCACGGGTCGCACAGCCACAGGTCGTCCGCGGGCGTCGGGGCGAGCAGCTCGGCCAGCGCGTCGTCGATGCCGAGCCGCAGGCCCTCGGCGCCCGGGGGCACCGCCCGCAGGGTCCGCTCCAGCCAGGCCGAGACCTGGGCCGTCGGCGCCTCCAGCAGGGCGTCCCCGTCGGGCGAGCTCAGCGCCATCAGCACCACGCTGCGCCCCTCGGACTTGGTCGGCCACACCCGTACGTCCCCGTACCCGCACGGCCGGAACACCCCCTCCACCAGCAGTTCGCGGGCGAACGTCCAGCCCACCGGGTGCGCGGAGTCGATGTGGAAGGTCACGTGGACGGCGAACGGGTCGTCGCTGCGGTAGCCGAGCCGGGCCGGCACCGGGACGGCGCGCTCCGGCGACAGGATCAGTCTGAGCTCCAGCTCGCGCTCCACCACGGTGTGCTGCATGTCGTTCTCCTCTCGTCGACGGGCCCGTGCGCGGCCCGTGGGCGTGCCCGTGTGCGGGCTCGTACGAGTGGAGAGCGGACAGCGCCGCGACCATTACGCGGGTCTGCGGAAATTTTTTCGGCGGACTTCCCGCACCGGCCCGGTGAGGACCCTCCGAGTCCCCTGCGGACGGTTCCGAACGTGTGAAGAGCGTGCACGGCGTTGCCCGGAAAGGGGCGGGTCCGACAGGACTGGCGGTGGGGCTTGCGTCCGTCTGATAGATGTGGAGCCCCCCATCCCACCCCCGAGCAGATACGGGACGACGGACATGAGCGCCCCAACCCCGGCACCCGGCGACGACAGGCCCCGCGAGGGGTATTACCCGGACCCGTCCATCCCTGGATACGTCCGGTACTGGAACGGTTCCGCCTGGGTGCCGGGCACCAGCCGGCCGGCCCCGTCCGACGGCCGCCCGCTCACCGCCCCGTCCGGCGGCACGCCCGCCGCCCCGGTGGAGGAGACCGGCCCGCACTTCTTCGACGAGGACCCCCAGCCCGACGGCCCCGTCCCGGTGAACCCGTACAGCGGCCGTCCCGAACCGGCCTCGGCGTGGGGCGCGGACCGTTCCCACCAGTCCGGCTTCGGCGGCGACCAGGACCGCCGGGTCTCCTGGGGCGCTCCGCCGGCCGCCGACCCGAGGATGCCCTCGCCCGCCCAGGTCCAGCCCGACGGCGCCTCGACGAGCACCGACGGCATGACGACGATCCCGCCCGCGGAGCCGGAGGCGGGCGCGGCAGCCGGGGACGTGGTCTCCGGGGGCACGTTCGTCTTCCGCCGGCCGACCGCGGGCGACGGCCCGACGGCCGCGCCCCCCGGGTTCGCAGCCGGCAAGGCGGCGGCCGACCGGGCGGCGGCCGCACCCGCACCGGGCGCCCCGGGACCGGGCGTCCCGGCTCCGCAGGGGCCCGCGCGGATCCCGTCCCCGCAGATCCCGTCACCGCAGAGCCCCGCGCAGGCCGCGGCGGCTCCCGCCCCGCAGGGCCACGGGTTCCCGCCCGCACCCTCGGCGCCCTCCGCGGCTCAGCCCGCCGCGGCGCCGCCCGCTCCGTCCGCGCCTCAGCAGTTCGCTCCGCCTGCTCAGCCCGCACAGCCCGTTCCGGGTGTGCCCCATCAGAGCGCCGGCCCGGGCGGCCCCGGCCCCGGCGCTGTTCAGCCACGGCCGGCCGCGCCCGCCGCGACCCCCGCCGTCTCCGCGGCCTCCGCCCCCATGGCCGCGGGGGCCGGGGGCGGCCAGCCCTCCTGGGCGCAGCAGGTGCACCGGCTCACCGGCGCCGAGGACGGACCCGTCACGCCCTGGAAGCCGCCGGTCGACGACGTCTTCCAGGCGGCCGCCCGGCGCCAGTCCGAGGCGCGTCCCGCGGGCCTGGGCAAGCGGCTGGCCGCCCGCCTCGTGGACACGCTCGTCCTCGCGGCCGTCACCGCAGGAGCCGCCCTGCCGCTCGGCGTGCGGGCTCTCGACCACGTCGACGAGAAGATCGACGCGGCCAAGCTGAGCGGAGAGACCGTCACCGTCTGGCTGCTGGACGGCACGACGGCGGTGTACCTGGGAATCGTCCTCGCCGTCCTGCTGGTCTTCGGGATCCTCTACGAGGCGCTGCCGACCGCCAAGTGGGGCCGCACGCTGGGCAAGAAGCTGCTGGGGCTCCAGGTGCGCGACATCGAGGGCGGCGAGCCCCCGTCCTACGGGGCGGCCCTGAGCCGCTGGCTGGTCTACAGCGTGCCCGGTCTGCTCGCCGTCGGGGTGGTGGGCGTCCTGTGGTGCCTGTTCGACCGGCCGTGGCGCCAGTGCTGGCACGACAAGGCGGCGCACACCTTCGTCGCCGGCTGACCGGAGCCCGCCGGGCCCGGCCGGCCAGGCCCGGCGGGGCGTACCCCGGACGGCCGCTCGCCGGGTGCGGAGCCGGGGGGTTCGCGATCGACTCGGGGGCATGACCAACGAACCGCCTCGCGGATCCGGCGGTGGCGAGCCGCCGGAGGACGACCCGCTCAGGAAGCGGCCGCCGCAGCCCCCGCCCGACGAGGGACCGCCCCCGTTCGGCGCGGGGCAGGGCTCGCCGTACGACGCCCCGCGGGACCCGTACGGGGGCGCGCCGGGCGGCGGCGACCCCTACGGAGGCGGTCCGCACGGAGGCGGCCCCTACGGCGGTGATCCCTACGGCGGCGGCGGGGGCGACCCCTACGGCGGTTACCCGGCGGACCCGCTCGCCGGGATGCCCCCGCTCGCCGACAGCGGCAGGCGCACGCTGGCCCGGATCATCGACATGATCCTCGTCTTCGCAGTGGTGTCGCTGCTGGCATGGGCGTTCGGGGTGGCGCAGTACACCGTGGACGCGGACCGGATCGAGTTCGGCAAGACCTTCGGCCGGGAGCTCGTCACCGCGATCCTGTACGTCGCGTACGACACGATCCTCATCGCCCGGACGGGTCAGACGCTGGGAAAGAGGTGGCTCGGCATGCGGGTGGCCAATCTCGACAACGGCTCGACGCCCTCCGCGCAGACGTCCCTGGTGCGCGCCCTGGTGCTGTGGGTGCCGTTCGCGTTCTGCTGCGCCTGTCTGTGGACGGCGGTCTGCGGCGGCTGGAGCTACTTCGACAAGCCCTACAAGCAGGGCCTGCACGACAAGGCGGCCAAGACGGTGGTGGTCGCCACCCGTTGACGCGCCGTACGGCACGTCAACGGCACGGTGAAGGGCCCGCGACCTCGATCGCGGGCCCTTCACCGTGCCGCCGACGTGCGGGTCAGGGAGCTGTGGGCTCCCGGACGGGTTCGGGCGCCGAGGCGACCGAAGCCGGAACGGGCAGGGTCACGGACCTGGTCCCGGACGTGTGCGCGGGAACCGCGACGGGCGCGGTGGGCCGGCTCACGGCTCGGTTCGCCGCGGAACGGGCGACGGGGGCTCGCGGGGGCTTCGGCGTCGGCACCGTCATGGCGACGAGCACGCCGAGGGCGACCGCGGCGACGACGACGACGGCGATCCCGGGGCCCGAACTGGTCTGCGACAGCAGCAGCATGGCGAGCGTCGAGAAGATGACGGTGCAGGAACCGTACGTGAGCTGTGCGACTGTCGGACGAGGCATGGCAATCGTGTCCTCGGGAGCGGGGGCGGTCTCGACTCTATTCGGCTGCATGCCCGAGCGGAACCAACGGTAAGCGTGACCTAACCCACGGTGCCGGAGCACAGGGGGCGCACGGAGTCATGACGTCCACCAGGTGGACTGCCTCGCGCGCCCGCCGGAGGCTACGCCTCACGCCCGCCGGAGGTTACGTCAAGAATCCGTCACGCGTCCGTAATGCGAACACCGTCTCCCAATAATGCACTTGACCTGTCCAAGTCAAGGTCTGTCTTTTCTTCTAAACCAGTAGTCAAATAGCGTCACTTGACTACACGCGTATAACAGCGCGCGGACTTTCCTTGACAGGAATCCCCCTACCGCGCGGGCTGACGCGTGCGTGGGAGGACATCAAGTGACCAGTAGATCCTGGACGTTCCGCACGGCCGCCACGGTCGTCGCACTCGCGGCGGCCACGGCGACGTTCACGACGTTCGCCGTGGCGCAGGCCGCCGAGAACGACTCGGCGCAGTCCCCGGCGGCGGGCCGGCACGACCCGCAGCCGGCCAAGGCCCGCCAGCACGACTTCGACGGGCCGCTCAGCAAGACGCAGGAGGCGCAGCGCGAGGAGGCGCTCAAGGAGGTCATAGCCGGCCGGTCGTCGGTCAAGAACCGCGACGGCTCGAAGGTCGTCCAGCTCAAGAGCAAGAAGGGCGACAGCAAGTACGTCGAACTCGGCCGCGAGAAGACCGACAAGATCTTCACGATCCTCGTCGAGTTCGGCGACCAGGTCGACAGCCGCTACGGCGGCACGCCCGGCCCGCTGCACAACCAGATAGCCAAGCCGGACCGCAAGCAGGACAACTCCACCGCCTGGCAGGCGGACTACGACCAGAAGCACTTCCAGGACCTGTACTTCGGCGCCGGCAAGAACGCCGAGTCGCTCAAGAAGTACTACGAGAAGCAGTCCTCGGGCCGCTACTCGGTCGACGGCGAGGTGACCGACTGGGTCAAGGTCCCCTACAACGAGGCCCGCTACGGCTCCAACAAGGCCACCACCGGCGCCTGGTACGCGGTCCAGGACGGCGTCAACGCCTGGGTCGCCGAGCGCGAGGCCGCCGGTGACTCGGCCGCCGAGATCAAGGCGGAGCTGGCCCAGTACGACCAGTGGGACCGCTACGACTTCGACGGCGACGGCGACTTCAACGAGCCCGACGGCTACATCGACCACTTCCAGATCGTGCACGCCGGCGAGGACGAGTCCGCGGGCGGCGGCGCCCAGGGCGAGGACGCCATCTGGGCGCACCGCTGGTACGCCTTCGGCACCGACGCCGGCTCCACCGGCCCGGACGCCAACAGGCTCGGCGGCGCCCAGATCGGCGACACCGGGGTCTGGGTCGGCGACTACACCATCCAGCCGGAGAACGGCGGACTCGGCGTCTACGCACACGAGTACGGCCACGACCTCGGCCTGCCGGACGAGTACGACACCTCCGGCGGCGGCGAGAACTCCACCGGTTTCTGGACGCTGATGTCCTCCGGTTCCTGGCTGGGCACCGGCAAGGACACCATCGGCGACCTGCCCGGCGACATGAACGCCTGGGACAAGCTGCAGCTGGGCTGGCTCGACTACGACGTCGCCACGGCCGGCAAGAAGTCGAACCACACGCTGGGCGTCGCGGAGTACAACACCAAGAACCCGCAGGCCCTCATCGTCCAGCTGCCCGACAAGACGGTCACCACCGAGGTGGTCGCCCCGGCGCAGGGCAAGACGCAGTGGTGGAGCGGCAGCGGCAACGACCTGCGCAACTCCCTGTCCCGCTCGGTCGACCTGACCGGCAAGTCCACCGCGAGCCTCACCCTCGACGGCTGGTGGGACATCGAGGCCGACTACGACTTCCTCTACACCGAGGTGTCGACCGACGGCGGCGCCAACTGGACGCCGATCGACGGCAAGCTGGCCGACGGCAGCGCCATCACCCGTGACGGCAGCGGCAAGCCCGCCCTCACCGGCTCGGTGGCGGCCTACCAGAAGCTGACCTACTCGCTGGACGCCTACGCCGGCAAGAAGGTCGCCCTGCGCTTCCGCTACCAGAGCGACGGCGGCGTGGCCCTGAAGGGCTTCGCGGCCGACGAGATCACGGTGACCGCGAACGGCGCGACCGTCTTCTCCGACAACGCCGAGTCGCAGGACGCCGCCTGGACGGCGAACGGCTTCTCCCGCATCGGCGCGTCCATCACGGACGACTACCCGCAGTACTACATCGCCGAGAACCGCCAGTACACGTCGTACGACAAGACCCTCAAGGTCGGCCCGTACAACTTCGGCTTCTCGACGACCCGTCCGTCCTGGGTCGAGCACTACCCGTACCAGAACGGTCTGCTGATCTGGAAGTGGGACACCTCGCAGGCTGACGACAACACCAGCCAGCACAACGGCACGGGCCTCATCCTGCCCGTCGACGCGCACCCGACGCCGATGAAGTGGGCCGACGGCACGTACATGAACAGCCGGATCCAGTCCTTCGACTCCACCTTCGGCCGCGCCGCGACCGACGCGTTCACGCTGCACAAGGCGGGCGTCGCGACCAAGGTCAAGTCGCGGATCGGCATCCCGGTCTTCGACGACGGCACGTCCACGTACTGGGACGCGAAGACCCCGCTCGCGGGCGTGAAGATCACTGACACCAACACCCGCATCAAGATCGTCAAGGAGCCGGCGGACGGCTCGACGATCGGCCTGCAGGTCGGACCGTCGGCGAAGTAGTCGACGTTTTCGCAGGTCAGACGCGTATCGGCGGCAACCCCTTGGCGGGTTGCCGCCGATCGTGTTTAGGTGCCTCCTGTGCCCTTCTTATTGACAGTCCCCTCGACGCCCGCTCCGACGCCGGCATCGACACCGACTCCGACCCGCACATCGGCGCCGCCCGTGGCGCCGATGCCGATACCGACGCGCACGGGGGTGTGACCGCATGGCCGCAGGAGGTTTCTGCAAGCTGCCCGACGGCATGGTGGTGGTGGCGCTGAACCTGCCCCGCCCCGCGGCGCGGGAGGGCCTTCCGGGCCCCTCCGCGGACGTCCGGTTCCTCGTCCACGCCCACAACCGCGCACGCGCCCTGACCCGGCTGCGCAACCTGGGCCTGCGGGCCGTCTACCTGCGCGGCAACGCGGCGCCCCCGACCCCGGACGAGATCACGGCCGTCCTGCACCACCCCGACGGCCTGGTCTGGCGCACCGCCCCCGACAACGGCGTCCCCGTCGCCGGCGGGTCCGCGGGCCCCCAGCTGTGGCGCCCCGTCCGCGCCCTCCTCGACGCAGCGGCGGCCTAGGCCGGCCCGCCCGCGCCGCGGCGGCTCAGTACGCCTCCACCACCCGGACGTCCTCCTCGGTGACCACGCCGTCCACGATGCGGAACGAGCGGAACTGGAACTCGCCGAGGCCGTCGGTGTCGGCGGTGGAGACCAGGACGTAGTGCGCGCCGGGCTCGTTGGCGTAGGAGACGTCGGTGCGGGAGGGGTGGGCCTCGGTCGCGGTGTGGGAGTGGTAGATGACCACCGGCTCCTCGTCGCGGTCGTCCATCTCGCGGTACAGCTTCAGCAGGTCGCCCGAGTCGAACTCGTAGAACGTGGGGGACATGGCCGCGTTCAGCATCGGGACGAAGCGCTCCGGGCGGTCCGTGCCCGCCGGCCCCGCGACCACGCCGCACGCCTCGTCGGGGTGGTCCTTGCGCGCGTGGGCGACGATCCGGTCGTGCAGGTCCTGGGTGATGGTCAGCATGGTCGCCAGGATAAGCAAAGGGGCCGTCCCGTACCGAGGAGTGGTACGGAACGGCCCATATCGCGGACGGTCAGGGCGGGCGCCGCAGGGAGCGCCACGAGTGCTCCCTGCGACGCGGCCGCCCGGCCGACGTCCGGCCGGCGCCTCAGCCGACCTTCTCGAACTCCGGCTCGCGCCGGGCGGCGACCTGCGGGTTGCGGCTCTTCAGGACCGCCCAGCCGACGCCGAGGGCGGCAGCCCAGCCCGCCATCACGTACAGGCAGACCCGCGAGTCGGCGTCGTACGCGATCAGGCCGGTGACGAAGAGCAGGAACACGATGGCCACCCAGCTGAACGCCGAGCCGCCCGGGGCCGGGAAGCTGGACGCGGGCAGCCGGCCCGCGACGACCGCGCGGCGGTACAGGACGTGGCTGATCAGGATCATCAGCCAGGTCCAGATGCCGGCCGCGGTGGCGACGGAGGTGACGTAGCCGAAGGCCTTCTCCGGGACGACGTAGTTCAGGATCACGCCGATGCCCATGAAGAGCACCGAGATCGTGATGCCGAACGCCGGCGTCTTGGACGCGGACAGCCTGCGGAAGACCGCCGGGGCCTCGCCGCTGTCGGCCAGGTTGCGCAGCATGCGGCCGGTCGAGTACATGCCGGAGTTGCACGAGGACAGCGCGGCCGTCAGCACGACGAAGTTGACGATGCCCGCGCCCGCGGGGATGCCGATCTTCGCGAAGGCCGCGACGAACGGTGAGACGCCGGGTGCGAACTCGGTCCACTTCACCACGCACAGGATGACGGTGAGCGCGCCGACGTAGAACAGCGCGATCCGCCACGGCAGCGTGTTGATGGCCTTCGGGAGGGTCTTCTCCGGGTTCTCCGACTCGCCGGCCGTGACGCCGACCAGCTCGACCGCGAGGTAGGCGAACATGACGCCCTGCAGGGTCATCAGGGACGAGCCGACGCCCTTGGGGAAGAAGCCGTCGAAGGCCCACAGGTTGGAGACGGCGGCCGTGTCGCCGGCCGAGCTGAAGCCGAAGGTGAGGACGCCCAGACCGATGACGATCATGCCGATCAGCGCGGTGACCTTGACCATCGAGAACCAGAACTCGAGCTCTCCGAAGACCTTCACGGAGATCAGGTTCACCCCGAACAGGATCACCAGGAAGACCAGCGCCGTGACCCACTGGGGGACGGCCGGGAACCAGTAGTTGACGTAGATCGCGGCGGCCGTCAGCTCGGCCATGCCGGTGACGACCCACATCAGCCAGTACGTCCAGCCGGTGAAGTACCCGAAGAACGGGCCGAGGAACTCGCGGGAGTACTCCGCGAACGAGCCCGAGACCGGGCGGTACAGCAGCAGCTCGCCGAGCGCCCGCATGATGAAGAAGACGATCGCGCCGGCGAGGGCGTACATCACGATGAGGCTGGGGCCGGCCTTGGCGATGTTCGCCCCGGCCCCCAGGAAGAGGCCGACGCCGATGGCGCCGCCGATGGCGATCATCTGGACCTGGCGGCTGCCGAGTCCGCGTTCGTACCCCTCTTCGGGAGTGTCAGTGACGGCGGTGTCAGTGACCTTCTCAGAGGACATGTAGTGGTGCGCCTTTCTCCATGCCGATCCGGACCTCTCGTCGGCCTCGGATCGGGTTTCGATCCCCCCGGACTGATGGAGCGATGCCTGGCCGGCGATCAACCGGCTCGGTGGCGCACCCGGCGGAACATACGGGTGGTGTTCGCCGGGCGGTCGTGAAGATTTATCACGCCCGCAATATCGGTCAGCGGCGGAACGTGTGGCGCACGACACCAGAAGAAGCGGATGAACGTGACACAAAGAGGACACTCCCGGCCGTCGCGGTGACGCGATCGTTATCCGGATTTGAGCGTCCTCTGAGCGAACGGGAAATGCGTGCGAACCGGTGCGTAACGGCTACGGCGTCAGGGTCGTCACCAGGGTCTCCTGGAGCCCGCCCAGCCACAGGTACGCCATCACCATCGGCTTGCGCGGGTCCTCGTCCGGCAGCCGGTAGAGGAGGTCGGTGTCCTCCTCGTCGGTGATCTCCAGCCGGGAGCCGATCGCCAGCCGCAGGTCGTTCAGCGCCCGCAGCCACTGCTGGGACTCCTGCGGCGTCAGCTTCAGCACCGCCCCGCCCCCGCCGGCCGCCTCGGAGGCCAGCTCGTCCAGCGAGCGGACCACCGTGAGGGCGTTCTCCCGCTTGCCGGCCCGCAGGTCGTTCTCCGTGTAGCGGCGGAACTCGGCGGAGTGCGCCTTCTGCTCGTCCGCCTCCCGGGGCCCCGGGGTGGCCTCCGGGTCGGTGTAGGCGTCGGGGAAGAGCCTGCGGAGCACAGGATCGGCGGGCGGCTCGCTCGGCCCCTCGGCGAAGAGCTCGGCGAGCGGGTCGTCGGGGGCGTCCTCGGCGGGGCCGGGGCCGATCAGCTCCAGGAGCTGCACGGCCAGCGACCGGATGATGGAGATCTCGACGTCGTCGAGCGCGACGGCCGCGCCGCCGCCGGGGAGCGGTTCGAAGTGTCCAGGCATATGAGGGGAGGCTACTTCCGGTCCTGCTGGAGGGTGGCCCACAGGCCGTACCCGTGCATGGCCTGCACGTCGCGTTCCATCTCCTCGCGGGAACCGCTGGAGACGACCGCCCGGCCCTTGTGGTGGACGTCGAGCATGAGCTTGGTGGCCTTGTCCTTGGAGTAGCCGAAGTACGCCTGGAAGACGTACGTCACATAGCTCATGAGGTTGACCGGGTCGTTGTGGACGATCGTGACCCAGGGGACGTCCGGCTCGGGTACGGCGAAGACCTCCTCCGCCGACTCGGTGCGTTCGATCTCAAGGGGAGCGGGTGACGTCACAAGGCCCATGCTGCCACGCCGCACCGAAATCGTCACACCGACGAAAAGGGGGTAGCATCCTCGTCATGAACACAGCGGACCTTGGGCTGCCGGTGCGAGTCCCGTCGACGGCGCTCTTCACGGACCAGTACGAGCTGACGATGCTGCAGGCCGCGTTGAAGGCGGGCACCGCCGAACGCCGCAGCGTGTTCGAGGTCTTCACCCGCCGGCTGCCCGACGGCCGGCGCTACGGCGTCGTCGCCGGCACCGGCCGGGTCCTGGACGCGGTGGAGAACTTCCGCTTCGACGCCGACCTCCTCGGCTTCCTGCGCGAACGCCGCATCGTCGACGAGACGACCCTCGACTGGCTCGCCCGATACCGCTTCTCGGGTGACATCAGCGGCTACCCCGAGGGCGAGGTCTACTTTCCCGGCTCGCCGATCATGCGCGTCGAGGGCTCCTTCGCCGAGTGCGTCCTCCTCGAGACCGTCATCCTCTCCATCCTCAACCACGACTCCGCCATCGCCGCCGCGGCCTCCCGCATGTCCTCCGCCGCCGGCGAGCGCCCCCTCATCGAGATGGGCGCCCGCCGCACCCACGAACTCGCCGCGGTCGCCGCCGCCCGCGCCGCCTACATCGGCGGCTTCACCACCACCTCCGACCTAGCCGCCGGCTTCCGCTACGGCATCCCCACCGTCGGCACCAGCGCCCACGCCTTCACCCTCCTGCACGACGAGGAGCGGGACGCCTTCCGCGCCCAGGTCGACTCCCTCGGCCGCGGCACCACCCTCCTCGTCGACACCTACGACGTCGCCGAGGCCGTCCGCACGGCCGTCGACGTCGCCGGACCCGAGCTCGGCGCCGTCCGCATCGACTCCGGCGACCTCCTCCTCGTCGCCCACCGGGTGCGCCGGCAGCTCGACGACCTCGGCGCCACCGGCACCCGCATCATCGTCACCTCCGACCTCGACGAGTACGCCATCGCCTCCCTCGCCGCGGCCCCCGTGGACGCCTACGGGGTCGGCACCCAGCTCGTCACCGGCTCCGGACACCCCACGGCCTCCATGGTCTACAAGCTCGTCGCCCGCGCCGGGTCCGACGACCCGGCCGCGCCGCTCGTCCCGGTGGCGAAGAAGTCGTCCGGCGGCAAGACCTCCGTCGGCGGCCGCAAGTGGGCCGCCCGCCGCCTCGACGCCAACGGCGTCGCCGAGGCCGAAGTCGTCGGCACCGGCGACGTCCCCGCCGAACTGGCCGACCGCGGGCTCCTCGTCGACCTCGTCAAGGGCGGCGAGGTCGTCGCCCGCGAGCCCCTCGACGCCGTCCGCGACCGCCATGTCGCCGCCCGCGCCGGCCTGCCCCTGTCCGCCACCCAGCTCTCCCGCGGCGAACCCGTCATCCCCACGGAGTATCTGCACGGCCCGTCGGGTAGCTAGGGCGTGGGCCCTGAGGGAGGGGGCGCGCCGGACCACCGGTCCGCCCCCTCCCGTACCGCCGGCAAAGTCTCTAGGCTCAATTACTTCACCTTTCCTCCGGCTCGGAAGAACCGGAGGACCCCCACCGAAGGACACCGACCATGCGCCGCGCCTTGATCGTCGTAGACGTGCAGAACGACTTCTGCGAGGGGGGCAGCCTCGCGGTGGCCGGCGGCGCCGACGTGGCCGCCGCCATCACCGAGCTCATCGGGCAGGCCCCCGCCGGGTACCGGCACGTCGTCGCCACCCGCGACCACCACATCGCGCCCGGCGGCCACTTCGCCGACAACCCCGACTACGTCCACTCCTGGCCCGCGCACTGCGTCGCCGGCACCGAGGGCGTCGGCTTCCACCCCAACTTCGCCCCGGCCGTCGCCTCCGGCGCCGTCGACGCCGTCTTCTCCAAGGGCGACTACGCGGCCGCCTACAGCGGTTTCGAGGGCGCCGACGAGAACGGCGTCAGCCTGGGCGACTGGCTGCGGGACCGGCAGATCGACGAGGTCGACGTGGTCGGCATCGCCACCGACCACTGTGTCCGGGCCACCGCCCTGGACGCCGCCCGCGCCGGCTTCCGCACCCAGGTCCTGCTGTCCCTCACCGCGGGCGTGGCCGAGGCGACCACCGACCGCGCCCTGGAGGACCTGCGCGCGGCGGGCGTCCACCTGACCGGAAAGCCCGTCGTCTGACGCCCCCGCCCCCGCCGCCCCAGGCCCCCCGCCGCCGGGACGCGCGGCCCGGGCCGCACCCGCGCCCGCCGGGCGAGCCGGCCGTACCGGGAGGCCCCCCAACCGGCGCGATCCCACTCTCTGGACCCCATCCGTCCGCCACGTGAGATCACACTCCGGACGCCTGACCGGGAATCGATACGATGAGCCCATGGTTCTGAACGACGTGAGCGACAAGACGCCGGGCGCACTGCTCGTGGCGCGGCTGCACGTCGACCTGTGCAGGCTCGCCAGCGCCATCTGTTGACGCAGGTCCTGCCGCCGTGGGCCGTGAGCCGCGGCGTCCCACACGCACGTTTTCGCGCTGCCCACACCTTCCGACAGGAGCCCTCAGCCATGGCCATCGAGGTCCGCATCCCCACCATCCTGCGCCAGTACACCGACGGTCAGAAGGCGGTGGAGGGCAGCGGTGAGACCCTCGCCGACCTGTTCACCGACCTCGAGACCCGCCATGCGGGCATCCACGCCCGCATCGTGGACGACGGCAAGCTGCGCCGCTTCGTCAACGTGTACCTCAACGACGAGGACGTCCGCTTCGTCGACGGCATCGACACCAAGCTGACCGACGGCGACACCGTGACGATCCTGCCGGCCGTCGCCGGCGGCATGGCCTGATCGGCCGCCGGACCCCATGCGTTACGACTCCCCGCTGGCCGCGGTGGGCAACACCCCTCTGGTGCGCCTGCCGCGGCTCTCGCCGTCCGCCGACGTCCGCATCTGGGCGAAGCTCGAGGACCGCAACCCCACCGGCTCCGTCAAGGACCGCCCCGCCCTGCACATGGTCGAGCAGGCCGAGAAGGACGGCCGCCTCACCCCCGGCTGCACCATCCTCGAGCCCACCAGCGGCAACACCGGCATCTCCCTCGCCATGGCGGCCAAGCTCAAGGGCTACCGCATCGTCTGCGTGATGCCCGAGAACACCTCGCAGGAACGCCGCGACCTGCTCGCCATGTGGGGCGCCGAGATCATCTCCTCCCCGGCCGCCGGCGGCTCCAACACCGCCGTGCGCGTCGCCAAGGAACTCGCCGCCGAGCATCCCGACTGGGTGATGCTCTACCAGTACGGCAACCCCGACAACGCGGGCGCCCACTACGCCACCACCGGCCCCGAGATCCTCGCCGACCTCCCCTCCATCACCCACTTCGTCGCCGGCCTCGGCACGACGGGCACGCTGATGGGCGTCGGCCGCTTCCTGCGCGAGAACAAGCCGGACGTGAAGATCGTCGCCGCCGAGCCGCGCTACGACGACCTCGTCTACGGCCTGCGCAACCTCGACGAGGGCTTCGTGCCCGAGCTGTACGACGCCTCCGTCCTCACCACCCGCTTCTCCGTCGGCTCCGCCGACGCCGTCACCCGCACCCGGGAACTCCTCCAGCAGGAGGGCATCTTCGCCGGCGTCTCCACCGGCGCCGCCCTGCACGCCGCGATCGGCGTCGGCAACAAGGCGCTGAAGGCGGGGGAGAGCGCCGACATCGCGTTCGTCGTGGCGGACGGCGGCTGGAAGTACCTGTCGACCGGCGTCTACACCGCGGCCACCACGGAGGAGGCGATCGAGACCCTCCAGGGCCAGCTCTGGGCGTAGAGCCCGGGCGGCTCCGGTTTCCTACGGGCCCGGTTCCCGGAGCGCCCGCTTCCCCGAAGCAGCCGCTCCGGTGAGAGTCGCGGGGAACCAGGGCCCGGACCTCAGGCGGTCAGATGACGGACCTGGTCCCACAGGACCGGGTCCACGACCCCCACCCGGCGCCGGAACTCCCGCACCGGGACCTGGCGCAACTCGTCCGTCTCCAGGAAACTCCGCCGCCCCTGCGCGTCCCCGACGGCCCCCGGCGGCAGCGGGATCACTCCGGGCCGCTCGTCCCGGTACCTGCTGGTGATCTTCGCGACGGTCACCCGGTCGCCGCGCACCGCCAGCACCAGACACGGCCGGTCCTTGGCCCGCGCGTCCCCCGCCGCCGTCCCGGCGCCGAAGGAGCGGGGCGACCCGCGCCGCCCGGCCGCCCACGATTCGGGCGCGTCCTCGAACGGCACGTTAGCCCACCAGATCTCCGCCGGCTGCGGCCGCCCCGCGCGATCACGCCCCCGTGCCGGCCGTCCCGTCGCCGGGCGCTTCGGCCGACCGGGCGGCCGGCTCCCGCCCTCCCGCGGACGCCGCCCACGACCCCAGCCGTCCACGAGCGCGGCGACCAGCGCCAGCAGTACCACCGCGGCGAGCGCGAGCCACCAGGACGTGTCCATACGACGACGTTACCGGCGGCCCCACCAGCGCGCGACCATCAACGCGCGCCCCCTGTTGCATCCCGCACGCCCTTGGTCCAGCCGAACCGGTGACAGCGCAGGTGAGTTCGCCCACAACGGCCCCTGGCGGAGGAGCGACCCGGGGTTTTGCGCCTTACGCTCGACGAACCGCACGACCCCCGTCGCCCCATGTGACGATCAAGCGTTCACGGTCCCTTCCGGACCCTTCCCGGTTACCCGCCAGCGGAGGTTTCTGCTTTATGAAGCTCACCGTCGTCGGCTGCTCGGGGTCGTTCCCCTCCGCGGAATCGGCCTGCTCGAGCTACCTCGTCGAGGCCGACGGCTTCCGGCTGCTTCTCGACATGGGCAACGGCGCCCTCGGCGAGCTGCAGCGCCACTGCGGTCTCTACGACCTCGACGCGATCTTCCTGAGCCATCTGCACGCCGACCACTGCATCGACATGTGCGCGTACTTCGTCGCGCGCTACTACCGGCACGACGGCGGGCGCTGCGACCCCATCCCGGTCTACGGCCCCGAGGGCACCGAGCACCGCCTGACCACCGCCTACGCCGACACCCCCTCGGCCTCCTCCATGAGCGAGGTCTTCGACTTCCACACCGTCAAGCCGTCCACCTTCGACATCGGCCCCTTCACCGTGCACACGGAGCGGGTCGCCCACCCGGTAGAGGCATACGGCATCCGCGTCGAGCACGGCGGCCGATCGCTGACGTACTCCGGCGACACGGGCGTCAGCCCCGCACTGCTGGAACTCGCGCGCGACACGGACCTGTTCCTCTGCGAGGCCGCCTTCACGCACGGCAAGGAGAACATCCCCGACCTGCACCTCAACGGCCGCGAGGCCGGCGAGACGGCGAGCCGGGCGGGCGCGCGCAAGCTGGTGCTGACCCACATCCCGCCGTGGACCGACCCCCAGGTCAACCTCGCCGACGCCCGCGCGGTGTTCGACGGCCCGGTGGAACTGGCCGCGCCCCGGCAGACGTACGAGATCTGAGTTCCCCGCACGCCGAAATGACGAAGACCCCCGGAGCGGTTCAGGGCTTCGGGGGTCTTCGCGTGTCGCGCGTGTCGCGCGGGGGAGGGCGCGGGGGCGAGGGCGTCGCCTACGCCTTCGTGAGGTCCTCGACCTCCTCCTCGGGCTCCCGGCCCGGGGTGGGGAGGTTGAACTTGGTGATCGCGAAGCGGAAGACGACGTAGTAGATCGCGCCGAAGACCAGTCCGATCGGGATGATCATCCAGGGCTTGGTGGCCAGGTTCCAGTTCAGCGCGTAGTCGATGAAGCCCGCGGAGAACGTGAAGCCCGCGTGGACGCCGAGGGCCCAGGTGATGGCCATGGACAGGGCCGTCAGCAGGGCGTGGATCGCGTACAGCAGCGGGGCGATGAACATGAACGAGAACTCGATGGGCTCCGTGACACCGGTGACGAAGGAGGTCAGGGCCAGGGAGATCATCATGCCCAACACGGCCTTGCGGCGCTCGGGACGAGCGGTGTGCGCGATGGCCAGGGCGGCGGCCGGCAGACCGAACATCATGATCGGGAAGAAGCCCGCCATGAACTGACCGGCGGTCGGGTCGCCGGCGAAGAAGCGGGTGAGGTCGCCGTGCACGACGGCGCCGGCGGAGTCCTTGAAGTCGCCGATCTGGAACCAGGCGACGGAGTTGACGAACTGGTGCATGCCGACCGGGATCAGCGCGCGGTTGATCAGACCGAACAGACCCGCGCCGAACGCGCCGAGACCGGTGATCCACTCGCCGAAGTTGGAGATGCCCTCGCCGATGGGCTCCCAGACCAGCCCGAAGAAGACGCCCATGAGGGTGCCGACGAACGCCATGATGATCGGCACCAGACGGCGGCCGTTGAAGAAGCCCAGCCAGTCCACCAGCCTCGTGCGGTGGAAGCGCTGCCAGATCACGGCGCCCAGCAGACCCATCACGATGCCGCCGAGGACGCCGGGGTTGTTGTACGTCGCGGCGACGTCCGCGCCGGCCTGGACCTTGGCCTCGGTGACCGGGAACGCCTTCAGGACATTGCTGTAGACCAGGAAACCGACCAGCGCGGCGAGCGCGGTCGAGCCGTCCGCCTTCTTGGCGAAGCCGATCGCGACGCCTATGCAGAACAGCATGGGCAGATTGTCGAAGATCGCGCCGCCGGCCGTCGCGAACACCGCGGTGACCTTGTCGGGCAGGTTCAGCTTGTCCTGGATGTCCTGCTGGCCGAACCGCAGCAGCAGACCCGCCGCCGGCAGCACGGCGATCGGGAGCTGAAGGCTTCGGCCGACCTTCTGCAGGCCCTGCAACAGGCCGGATCCCCACTTCTTCGTGGGGGCCGCCGTGGGCGCGGTGGCGGTGCTCATAGACTTCCTCCATCGGTGATGGTCTACACCACTCAGTGGTGTAGACCATGTTGTAGCACGGTGAAGGCGATATAAGGAACCCGTCAAACCTGCAACCGACGAACTACGCCCCGTGCCCGATCTCAGCCGTTCGCCCGACATGCGCCGCGCACGCCGAAGGGCCCCCGGAACCGAGTCCCAGGGGCCCATCGCCCAGCGCCGCAACCGGCCCGCAGGCCTCCCCTCACGCCTTCGTGACGTCCTCCCGCTCCTCCTCCGGCTCCCGCCCCGGCGTCTTCAGATCGAACCGCATGATCGCGAACCGGAAGATCACGTAATAGAGGCCCGCGAAGCACAGACCGATCGGGACCATCGCCCACGGCCGCGTCGCCAGGTTCCAGTTGATGACGTAGTCGATCAACCCCGCCGAGAAGCTGAACCCGTCATGCACCCCCAACCCCCACGTCACCGCCATCGACACACCCGTCAGCACCGCATGCACCGCGTACAGCAGCGGCGCGACGAACAGGAACGAGTACTCGATCGGCTCGGTGATGCCCGTCACGAACGACGTCAACGCCACCGACAGCATCAGGCCCCCGACCTCCTTGCGCCGCTCCGGCCGCGCACAGTGCGTGATCGCCAGCGCCGCAGCCGGCAGCGCGAACATCATGATCGGGAAGAACCCCGAGGTGAACTGCCCCGCGTCCGGATCGCCCGCCAGGAACATGTTGATGTCACCGTGCACCACCGTCCCGTCCGGCTTGGTGAAGCTCCCGAACTGGAACCAGATGGGCACGTTCAGGAACTGGTGCAGCCCGATCACCAGCAACGCACGGTTCGCGACCCCGAAGATGCCGGCACCCCACACGTCCAGCCCGTCCAGCCAGTCGCTGAAGTTCTCCAGGGCGTCGCCGATCGGCGGCCACACCCACAGACACAACGCGGCGAACGCGATCGCGACGAACGCCATGACGATCGGCACCAGTCGCCGCCCGTTGAAGAACCCCAGCCAGTCCACCAGCTTCGTCCGGTGGTACCGCTGCCAGAAGAACGCCGTCAGCAGACCCATCACGATCCCGCCGAACACCCCCGGATTCTGGTACGCGAACGCCCCCACCGTGTTGTCCGTCGCCTGGCACCCGATGTTCGGAATCACCTTCGAGCCCGGCGGACAGTCCTCCGGGAACTGCCGCAACACGTTGTAGTAGACGAGGAACCCCGCCACCGCGGCCAGCGCCGTCGACCCGTCCGACTTCCTCGCCATGCCGATGGCGACACCGATGCAGAACAACAGCGGAAGCCCGAGGGAGCTGTCGAGCAGCGCCGCTCCCGCACCCGCCATCACCTTCGCCACGTCCGTCCAGCCCAGCCCGTCGTCGCCGAACACATCAGGCTGACCAAGTCGGTTCAGGATGCCCGCGGCCGGCAGCACCGCGATCGGCAACTGCAGACTCCGGCCCATCTTCTGCAGACCCTGGAACGCGTTGTGCCAGCGCCTTCGCGCGGGACTGACCTCGGACCGGGCGCTCTCGGCACTCATCGTTTGGCGACCGCCTGTCAGGTGGTGTAGACCAGCTACGGACGACTGGGGATACTGTGACGCCATCCTTCGGCACACACGCCCCACTCGCTCGCGAAGCTGGGCCGACTGTGGGTTACTGCCACCAGCGGTCCGACCCGCAATCACGGCCGGCACCAGGGAATTCAGGGAGACCGAACATGGCCACCAAGGCTGAGAAGATCGTCGCCGGACTCGGCGGAATCGACAACATCGAAGAGATCGAAGGCTGCATCACCCGCCTGCGCACCGAGGTCAAGGACGCCTCACTCGTCGACGAGGCCGCCCTGAAGGCCGCCGGCGCCCACGGCGTCGTCAAGATGGGCACCGCCATCCAGGTCGTCATCGGCACTGACGCCGACCCCATCGCAGCGGAGATCGAAGACCTGATGTGAATCCTCCCCTCCCTTGAGGGAAGGGGATTCCTGGCTCAGGCCGCCTCCTGGAGCAGTGCTCCAGGAGGTCTTGCGCCATCGGCGCCAGCCGGGTTGAGACCAGCCCGGACGAGCAGTGCGCGCAGTCCATCGTGGTGTGCGCGGGATGGACTTGGCAGCGCATTCGTTCCACACCCAGCGGCAGCGGCCCCACTCCGCCGCCAGAGCGGCGCCGGCAGCGCACGACACGCGCGGCCGGTAGGTGTAGCGGGCACGCCCAGCCTCCACAGCCGCCCCCGCCTGCGCCATCCCGCCCCCTCACGGTCGCCGGCCGGGACACCGTGCCGTCCCGAACCCTCCGAAAGACCATACGTACGACAGCCGCACAAGAGCCCCCGATTCCCCAGCGGCTCCCTGACCGGTGATCGTGCGTACACGCGTTCGTATACCTTGGCGATCGCTACCGCGGTACGGGCGCTCCGCGCTTGGACCGGTGGGGCTCCACCCACCACGGGCGGAGCCCCACCCCGCTACCACTAGGCTCAGCGACATGTCTCGCATCGACGGCCGCACCCCCGAACAGCTCCGCCCCGTCACCATCGAACGCGGCTGGAGCAAGCACGCCGAAGGCTCCGTCCTCGTCTCCTTCGGCGACACCAAGGTCTTCTGCACCGCCTCCGTCACCGAAGGCGTCCCCCGCTGGCGCAAAGGCAGCGGCGAAGGCTGGGTCACCGCCGAATACTCCATGCTCCCCCGCGCCACCAACACCCGCGGCGACCGCGAATCCGTCCGCGGCAAGATCGGCGGCCGCACCCACGAGATCTCCCGCCTCATCGGCCGCTCCCTGCGCGCCGTCATCGACTACAAGGCCCTCGGCGAGAACACCATCGTCCTCGACTGCGACGTCCTCCAGGCCGACGGAGGCACCCGCACCGCCGCCATCACCGGCGCGTACGTCGCCCTCGCCGACGCCGTGTCCTGGGCCCAGGGCAAGAAGCTGATCAAGGCCGGCCGTCAGCCCCTCACCGGCACCGTGTCCGCCGTCTCCGTCGGCATCGTCGCCGGCGTCCCGCTCCTCGACCTCCGCTACGAGGAGGACGTCCGCGCCGAGACCGACATGAACGTCGTCTGCACCGGCGACGGCCGCTTCGTCGAGGTCCAAGGCACCGCCGAGGCCGAGCCGTTCGCCCGCGACGAACTCAACTCCCTTCTGGACCTCGCCGTTTCCGGCTGCGCAGAACTGACCGCACTCCAGCGCACGGCACTTGACGCCGTCCTCGAAAAGTAAAGAGCACACCAAGAACGGCGGCGGGCGCGGGCAACCGGTCCGCCCGCCGTCGCGTCTAGGCCAGTACACCGACGGGGGCCTCCTGGGCCTGACAAGGGGAGGAACACAGTTATGTCCACGGCCGCGAGTCGACGCCCGCTCCGGCGTCGCCGAACCGTCATCGCCGCCGCCACGGCGGCCGTCGCCCTCACCCTGGGACTGACGGCCACCGGCTGCGACGCCGTCAACAAGGCCCTCGACTGCGTCCAGACCGCGGACTCGATCGCCGACAGCGTCACCGACCTCCAGCAGGCCGTGGAGAACGCCGCGAACGACCCGACCCAGACGCAGGAGTCGCTGACCTCCATCGAGAACAACCTCGACAACATAGGCGACAAGACGGACAACGCCGACGTCGACAAGGCGGTCGACCACCTCCGCAAGGCCGTCGCGAACGTCCGCACCGCCGTCAAGAACGGCGACAACACCCCCGACGTCAGCCCCGTCACCGACGCGGCCGGCGAACTGACCAAGGTCTGCACCCCTTAGCGACCGCGGCGCCGGAGCGGGCGGCCGGGATACTGGGCGCATGACCCGCCTGATCCTCGCCACCCGCAACGCCGGAAAGATCACCGAACTCAGGTCGATCCTCGCCGACGCAGGCCTGCCCCACGACCTCGTCGGCGCGGACGCCTACCCCGACATCCCCGACGTCAGGGAAACCGGCGTCACCTTCGCCGAGAACGCGCTGCTGAAAGCCCACGCCCTCGCCCGGGCCACCGGCCACCCGGCCGTCGCCGACGACTCCGGCCTCTGCGTGGACGTCCTCAACGGCGCCCCCGGCATCTTCTCGGCCCGCTGGTCGGGCCGCCACGGCGACGACAAGGCCAACCTCGACCTCCTCCTCGCCCAGCTGTCGGACATCGCCGACGAACACCGCGGCGCCCACTTCGCCTGCGCCGCGGCGCTGGCCCTCCCGGACGGCACGGAACGCGTCGTCGAAGGCCGGCTGACGGGCGTCCTGCGCTTCGCGCCCGAGGGCGTGAACGGCTTCGGCTACGACCCGATCCTCCAGCCCGACGGCGAGACGCGCACCTGCGCGGAACTGACTGCGGCGGAGAAGAACGCGATCAGCCACCGAGGCAAGGCCTTCCGGGAGCTGGTACCGGCGGTCCGGGAGCTGCTGGGCTGAGCCGACAGAAAGGCCCCGCACCTTTGAAGCGAAGGTGCGGGGCTCGATCTACCTGTGGGCCCGGTGGGACTCGAACCCACGACACACCGGACCTAAACCGGCGCCCTCTGGCCAGCTGGGGTACGGGCCCAGGACGCTTACTGTACTGTGCCGGGCTCGCCGTCCAGGCAGCGACGTCTTACCGACGTCGGTTCGCGAAGCTGCGGGTCTGACTGTGGCATGAAGGGCACAGATACCGCAGATTCTTTCGCCTGTTGTCCAGGCGATCGCCATTGACGTGATCGATCTCCAGCACGAGCCGTCGGCCCTGCCAGGTGTCTCCGATTCCGCATTCATCGCAGACATGCGGCACGCCGAGGTCGTCAAGGGCCCGCCTGAGCAAGAGTGTTTTGGTGCGAGGGCTTCCCGGCATAAGAAGCACCAGAATCTCGGCTGAAGGTTTGCGATGCGGGGAACGGGTGCCCCGGAAGTGGCCCTGCCCTGTGAAGTGGGCGGCCGACAACCCGTACTCCTCGATGCCGCGCTTCACGCGCGCCCGGGCTGCACCGGTGTCGCTCTGGCCCAGGGCGGCCAGAACTCCAGCCAGACTTGTCGCCGCTTCGACCGCAGGCGCCAGTTCATCGCGAGGAGGGGCTCCGGAGCCGTACCTTCGGCCGCCAAGGAAGTGCGAGGTGTCGATCCCGAATCGGTCCAGCTGCTTTCTGATGTAGCCGTACGGGCTGTCGCTCGGAGGGAAGCCCATGTACTCCAGCATCTCGTGGATGCTGTGTGCATGGGCGGCAGCTTCCCGGAGCAGTTCCTCCGGGTAGCTGCGCCGCTCACGTTCCGGCAGGGATTCCTCGCGGAAGTGGGATACGTCGATGCCGTAGTGCTGGAGCCGTTGGTTCAGGTAGCGGTGGGGGCCGCTGCCCATAGGTACGCCCAGCTCGCGCATGAGATCGACCATGCTCGTGGCCTTGGCGGCGGCCCGAGTCAGGACGACGCGCGTGAACCTCGGCTTGCTCACGCTGCCGCCCTCTTTTTGCGTCCTCGGTATGTGTCCGTTACCGCATGACAGTTGGGGCAGAGCAGTTGCAGGTTCTCTGGCCGGTTGTCCCACCAGTCGCCGTTGACGTGGTCGACCTCCAGACGGAGGGGTCGGCCGTTCCACTCGGGGCCCGTCCCGCACATCGTGCACACTTCCTGGACTCCGATGTGCAGCAGCCGGTGCCGTAGGCGGCTGCCAGGAATTCTCCCGGTCTCTGGAGACCCCAGGGTCAGGGGATTGCCTCGCGAACCCTTCGGCCCCCCTCGCCGAACCGTGAAGTGGGACGTGTCGATGCCCAGCGTCTTGATACGGCGGCTGATGTGGCTGTGGTTGCCGCCCACCGGGCTGATACCCAGACGGCGGATCACTTCCTTGACGCTGCTCGATGCGGCCACGACCTCGCGAAGCCGCGCTTCGCTGTGACGTGCCCAGCCCGTGGGAAAGTGCGAGGCGTCTACACCGGCGTCCGCCATCTTCTGGCGCAGATAGCGTCTGCTGCCCGCTGTCGGCGTCCCTCCACACCACCGCACTGCGTCGTCCCAGTTCGTGGTTGCACGAGCTGCCTCGTGTAGCAACTCAAGGGTGTACCTCGCGCCCATCCGAATCCCCTCCGTCTTCCCGACCACCCGTTCGTGGTCTCGTACGGAGTAACGAACCGGTTATCGGACAGTCACGCGCGGGAACGTGAAGCGGCCCGCGGCGGGGTGTCCGACGCGGGCCGCTTGATCGCGGGATGGGGATCTCAGACGCCCAGGTCTTTGATGATCTTGGCGACGTGGCCGGTGGCGCGGACGTTGTAGAGGGCGTGTTCGACCTTGCCCTCCTCGTCGACCACGATCGTGGAGCGGATGACGCCCATGTACGTCTTGCCGTAGTTCTTCTTCTCGCCGAACGCGCCGTACGCGTCGAGGGCGGTCTTCTCGGGGTCGGCCAGGAGGGTGACCTTCAGGGACTCCTTCTCGCGGAACTTGCCCAGCTTCTCGGGGCTGTCCGGGGAGATGCCGAGGACGTCGTAGCCCGCGGCGGCCAGGAGGTCGAGGTTGTCGGTGAAGTCGCAGGCCTGCTTCGTGCAGCCGGGGGTCAGGGCGGCCGGGTAGAAGTAGACGATGACCTTGCGGCCCTTGTGGTCCGACAGGGACACCTGGTTGCCGTCGGCGTCGGAGAGGGTGAAGGCGGGGGCCACGTCCCCGGGCTGCAGTCGCTCGCTCATCGGTCCAGCGTAACCGGGGGTCCCGGCGGTGCGGACGAGGGTGAAGCTGACAGACTGTCCGGAACAGGACCCAGCCGACTTCGGAGGACTGACCGTGGCGGAGACGTCGGACACCAGAACCCCGGCGCAGATCGAGGCGGACATCAGGGCCCGCCGCGAGGCGCTGGCGGAGACGCTGGACGAGATCGGGGTGCGGGTGCACCCGAAGACCATCCTCGGGGACGCCAAGGCCAGGGTCGTCGCCAACGTCGATCACACCCTGGGCCGGGCCTACGTGCAGGTCAACCGGGTGGTGAGCGAGGTGAAGGTGCAGTTCGTGGACGAGGAGGGCGCGCCGCGCCTGGAGCGGGTGGTGCCGGTGGCGCTGCTGGTCGTCGGGGTCGTGGGCCTGCTGGCCTTCGGTCCGCGCCGCCGCAGGGGCTGATCCGCCCGGGGCGCGACCGTGACGGCCGCGGACGGCGGCCGGGCCGACGCGTGCGTCGGTGCACCCCGCTCGCTCACGGATGCCTCGTGGGCAGGTAGGTTCAGTGCTGTGAGCGCCAAGAGAGACGACCTCGATCCGCAGCACGACAAGCTGCCCATCCGGATGCTGCACGACCGTGTGCTGGTGCGGCAGGAGACCGGTGAGGGCGAGCGGCGTTCGGGCGGCGGGATCCTGATTCCCGCCACCGCGGCCGTCGGTCGCCGGCTGGCGTGGGCGCAGGTGGTCGCGGTGGGGCAGAACGTGCGGACGGTGGAGCCGGGCGACCGTGTGCTGTACGACCCGGAGGACCGTGCGGAGGTGGAGGTGCGGGGCGTGGCGTATGTGCTGATGCGGGAGCGCGATCTGCACGCCGTGGCCGCTGACCGGTTCGAGGGCTCGGAGGACTCCACGGGGCTGTACCTCTGATCGTCCTCTGATTGCATGGCCGAAAGGGCTGGTGACCGTCGTCACCAGCCCTTTTTGCTGTGGCTTTGCTATCTTCGAAGGAGCCCGACGAGACGCGCCGTACCGGGATGCAGGCAAAGACGACGCATCGGCGTTCTGTCGTCCGTGTCTGTCGGAGGTGTCTCGTGGCGTGGGTTCTGTTGGTCGTGGCCGGTCTGCTCGAGGTGGGCTGGTCGGTGGGGATGAAGTACACGGACGGGTTCACGCGGCTCGTGCCCAGTCTCTTCACCGGTGCGGGGATCGTCGCCAGCATGCTGTTGCTGTCGTATGCGGCGCGCTCGCTCCCCATCGGCACGGCCTACGGCGTGTGGGTGGGGATCGGTGCGGCCGGTGCGGCGGCGGTGGGGATGGCGGTGCTGGGGGAGCCGGTGACCGCCGCCCGGATCTTTTTCGTGTGTCTGCTGCTGGTCGCGGTGGTGGGGCTCAAGGCGACCGGCGGTCATTGACGCCGTCGGCGGTCATGGAGGCGACCGGTGGTCATTCCCGGCGGGTGGGCGTGAGCTGGGGGCCGACGGTCGTGCCGGCCGAGTTGCCGGCGTCGCCGCCCCCGCCCCCGTCGGCGGCGCCGGCCGACGTGCCGCCGTCGGTGGTGCCGGAGTTGGCGCCGCTGGTCGTCCCGTTGGTCGCCGATCCGCCGTTCGCGGCGCCGGTCGAGGCGCCGCCGTCGGCGGTGTTGCCCCCGGTGGCGCCGGTGCTGGTGTCGCCGGTGGTGTTGCCGTTGGTCGTGCTGCCGCCGCCGGTCTGTCCCTGGCTCTGTCCCTGGGTCTGGCCCTGCGTCTGGCCCTTGGTGCCGGCGCTCGGCGTGCTGCCGCCGGTTCCTTCGTCGGTGGGCTCGTCCGGGTCGTCGGCCGGGTCGGAGGGTGCGGCGGAGTCGCCGCCGCCTTCCTGGAGGGTGAGGTCGAAGTCCTTGGCGGGGCTGCCCTTGAGGGCTTCCTCGGTGAACTGGGCCCAGATCTGGGTGGGGGCGTCGCCGCCGTTGATGCGGGGCAGGCCGAGGGCGCCCTTGAGGGACTTGTGGTGCGCGGTGACCGGGTCCTGGCCCATGACGGCGACGACGGTGGCGAGGTCGGGGGTGTAGCCGGCGAACCAGGCGGCCTGGTCCTCCTCGGCGGTGCCGGTCTTGCCGGCGGCGGGGCGGCCGGCGGCCTGGGCCTTCCTGGCGGTGCCGTTCTGGACGACGCTGCGCAGGATCGAGGTGGTGGTGTCGGCGGCTTCGCGGCTGACGACCTGGGAGGCCTTGTAGGCGGGCAGTTCGACGACGTCGGAGCCGTCCTTGGTGACCTTGCTGATCATCGTGTACATGCCGTGCTTGCCGTGGTTGGCGAGGGTGGCGTAGGCCTGCGCCATGTCCAGGACGCTCGCGTTGGCGGTGCCGAGGGCGATGGAGGGGTAGGGCTGCAGTTCGGGGGTGTCGGTGGGCAGGCCGAGGTCGATGGCGGTCTGCTTGACCTTGGCGGGGCCGACGTCGACGGCCATCTGCGCGTACACCGAGTTGACGGACTTGTCGGTGGCGGTGCGCACGTTGATGTCGCCGTAGTTGACGTAGTCCTCGTTCTCGGGGTCGTAGACGGGGCCCGACCAGCCCTGGACGGGGCGTTTGTTGGTGCCGTCGTAGATCGTGTTGGGCGTGATCCGGCGGTTGTCCTGGGTGGTGGAGTCGTTCTGGACGGCGGAGGTGAAGACGAACGGCTTGAAGGTGGAGCCGACCTGGAAGTCCTGGCGGGTGGCGTTGTTGGTGTACTGCTTGACGTAGTCGACGCCGCCGTACAGGGCGAGGATCCTGCCGGTCTTCGGCTCGACGGCGGCTCCGCCCGCGCGGACGTAGGTGTCGACCTTGCGGTCCTTCTTGTCGAGCTTCTTCAGCAACTGGTCGTTGACGGCGTCGACGAAGGCGTTCTGCTTCTTCTTGTCGAGGGTGGTGGTGATGCGGTAGCCGCCGGCGTCGAGGTCCGCCTGGGTGACGATCTTGTTGTCGCGCAGGTAGTCCTTGATGGCGTTGACGAGGTAGCCGCGCTGTCCGGACATGCCGTTGTCGGCGCCGGAGGTCTCCTTGGGGCTGGGGAACTTCATGCCGGTGCGCTGGGACGCGGTGAGCCACCCCTTGGTGACCATGCCGTCGAGGACGTAGTTCCAACGGGCCTCGGCGGCCTTGCGGTTCTCGGGGTGGGCGATGACGTCGTATTCGCTGGGCGCGTTGACCAGGGCGGCGAGGTAGGCGCCCTGGGCGGGGCTGAGCTTGAGGGCGTCGATGCCGTAGTAGGCCTTGGCGGCGGCCTGGATGCCGTACGCGTTGCGGCCGAAGTAGCTGGTGTTGAGGTAGCCCTCGAGGATCTCGTCCTTGGACTTCTCGCGGTCGAGCTTGATCGCGATGAAGAACTCCTTCACCTTGCGCGTGGCGGTCTGTTCCTGCGCGAGGTAGTAGTTCTTCACGTACTGCTGGGTGATCGTGGAGCCGGACTGCTTGCCCTTGCCGGTGGCCGTGTTCCAGCCGGCCCGCAGCATCGCCTTGGGGTCGATGGCGGACTCGGTGTAGAAGTCGCGGTCCTCGGCGGCGAGGACGGCGTGCTGGGCGTCCTTGGAGATCTGCGCGAGGTCGACGTTCTCCCGGTTGACCTTGCCGTCACGGGCGATCTCGGTGCCGTCGGCGTAGAGGTAGACGTTGGACTGCTTGGTGGCGAGGGCGTTGGCCGGCGGGATCTTGACCATGGAGTAGCCGAGGAAGAACAGGCCGGCGAGGAGCAGGACGCCGAGGACGAAGGCGCTGAGCACCATCCGCCAGGTGGGCAGCAGGCGGCGCCAGCCGGTGCGCTTGGGTCGCTTCACCTTCTTGCTGCTCCCTCCGTCACCCGCCTCGGGCTCTCCGGGGGCGGCGCCCTCGGTGGGCTGCTGCGGCTGCGGCTCGTCGCTCATGTGTTGCAGGACTCCTGTTTCGCGTCGTACGTTCCCGTACGCCTCGTACGCCTCGTTTATTTCTTCTGCGCCCCCTGTTGAAGACTCTCGCACCGGGCGTTCCGTTCCCGACAATCGGCGCGTGTTGTGCCGGAAAACGCGTGGCACGCGGCGGGGGCGGCGCACTAGGCTCCTGCGCTTCGGTGTCGCAGGGGGCACCCAGGTGACTACTGGGCGAGGAGGAGGGTTGCCTTGGGATCGGCGCGGTTGTACGCGGCCGTCGCGGCGGGGGGCTTCCGAAGGTACGCGACGTATCGGGTGGCGACGGCGGCGGGGGTGTTCACGAACACCGTTTTCGGCCTGATCCTCGTCTACACATATCTGGCGTTGTGGGACGAGCGGCCGCACCTCGGGGGGTACGACCAGGCGCAGGCGGTGACCTACGTGTGGCTTGGGCAGGCGTTGTTCGCGACGCTGGCGATCCAGGGCGGCGGCTTCGAGACGGATCTGATCGAGCGGATCCGCACGGGTGAGGTGGCGGTCGACCTGTACCGGCCGGCCGATCTCCAGGCGTGGTGGCTGGCGACGGATCTGGGGCGGGCGTTGTTCCAGCTGCTGGGGCGCGGCGTGGTCCCGTTCGTGTTCGGGGCGTTGTTCTTCCCGACGGCGTTGCCGGACGAGGTGGGTGTGTGGCTGGCGTTCCTGGTGGCGGTGGTGCTGGCGATGGTGGTGAGTTACGCGATCCGGTTCCTGGTGGCGTTGAGCGGGTTCTGGCTGCTGGACGGCACGGGGGCGTTGCAGGTGTTGATGGTCACGGGGGTTTTCTGTTCGGGGATGGCGTTGCCGTTGAACGCGTTTCCGCAGCCGCTGGGGGACGTCGTGATGCTGCTGCCGTGGTCGGCGTTGCTGCAGACGCCGGCGGACGTGCTGATGGGGCGCGTCGACGTGTGGTCGGCGTTCGCGTTCCAGGCGGGGTGGGCGGTGGTGTTGCTGGCGGTGGGCCGGCTGGTGCAGGGCGCGGCGACGCGACGGGTGGTGGTGCAGGGTGGGTGAGGTCGGCCGGCTGGCGGAGGGGGTGCGGGCGTACCGGCTGATCGCCGGGATGTGGATTCGCTCGACGTTGACGTACCGGGTGTCGTTCGCGATGACGGTGCTGGGCGGTCTGCTGGTGACGGGGCTGGACTTTGTCGCGATCTTGTTGATGTTCTCGCAGGTGGATGTGTTGGGCGGGTACACGTTGCCGGAGATCGCGTTGCTGTACGGGTTGTCGGCGACGTCGTTCGGGGCGGCGGATCTGGCGATCGGCTCGGCGGGGCGGCTGGGCACGCGGGTGCGTGACGGGACGCTGGACATGCTGCTGGTGCGGCCGGCGCCGGTGTTGGCGCAGGTGGCGGCGGACCGGTTCGCGTTGCGCAGGGTGGCGCGGATCACGCAGGGCGCTCTGGTGCTGGGGTGGGCGCTGGCGTCGCTGGACGTGGCGTGGACGCCGGTGAAGGTGCTGCTGGTGCCGGTGATGCTGGTGTGCGGCGGGGTGATCTTCTCGGCGGTGTTCGTGGCGGGTGCGTCGTTCCAGTTCGTGGCGCAGGACGCGGCGGAGGTGCAGGCGGCGTTCACGTTCGGCGGGCAGACGCTGCTGCAGTATCCGCCGACGGTGTTCGGTCGGGAGTTGCTGCGTTCGGTGACGTTCGTGCTGCCGTTGGCGTTCGTCAACTGGGTGCCGGCGGCCTATGTGCTGGGGCGGCCGTATCCGCTGGGGTTGCCGGGGTGGGCGGCGTTCGCCTCGCCGCTGGCGGCCCTGGTGTGCTGCGCGGCGGCGGGGCTGGCGTGGCGGGTGGGTCTCAGGTCGTATCGGAGTACGGGGAGTTGAGTGTGTCCGAGGACGCTTTCATCGAGGTGGACCGGGTCGAGAAGGTCTTCGACGTGCGCCGCCGGACGGGGTTTTTGAGGCGTGAGCTGCGGCAGGTGCGGGCGGTCGACGGGCTGTCGTTCTCGGTGGCGCGGGGGGAGATGGTCGGCTACATCGGGCCGAACGGCGCGGGGAAGTCGACGACGATCAAGATGCTGACCGGCATCCTGACGCCGAGCGGCGGTCGGCTGCGGGTGGCGGGGATCGATCCGTCGCGGGAGCGGACGCGGCTGGCGCACCGGATAGGGGTGGTGTTCGGGCAGCGTACGACGCTGTGGTGGGATCTGCCGCTGATCGACTCGTACCGGCTGATGCACCGTATGTACCGCATCCCGGACGGGCGTTACCGGGAGAATCTCGACCGGCTGGTGGAACTGCTGGACCTGTCGGCCCTGTTGGAGACGCCGGTGCGTCAGCTGTCGCTGGGGCAGCGGATGCGCGGTGACATCGCGGCGGCGTTGCTGCACGATCCCGAGGTGCTGTATCTCGACGAGCCGACGATCGGTCTGGACGTGGTGTCGAAGGCGCGGGTGCGGGAGTTCCTGCGCGAGCTGAACGCCGAGCGGGGTACGACGGTGCTGCTCACCACCCATGATCTGCAGGACATCGAGCAGTTGTGCTCGCGGGTGATGGTCATCGACCACGGGCGTCTGGTGTACGACGGGGCGTTGGCGGGGTTGCACGAGGTGGGTGAGAGCGAGCGCACGCTGGTGGTGGACCTGGAGCGGGAGTCGCCGCCGATCGAGGTGGGGGACGCGGCCCGGGTGGTGCGCGTCGAGGGCCCGCGTCAGTGGCTGGCGTTTGCGGCGTCGGGGTCGGCGGCGGCGCTGGTCGCGCGGATCGCGGCGGAGTACCCGCTGGTGGACCTGTCGGTGCGCGAGCCGGACATCGAGGCGGTGATCGCCCGGATGCTGTACGGGGAGGGGGAGGGCGGCTCCCCGGGGGAGCGGGAGACCGTAGTGCCGGGGGCCGGGAACTCGTAGGCTGCGGGCATGACCGACGACGCAGTCCCGGACCGTTTCGACCTCCGTGCCTCCGACGCCGATCGTGAGCGGGTCGCCGAGGTGTTGCGCGACGCGGTCGCCGAGGGCCGGCTGGACATGACGGAGTTCGAGGAGCGGCTCGAGCAGACCTACGCGGCGCGCACGTACCGGGAGTTGGCGCCGATCACGCGTGACCTGCCGGCACCGGGGGTCGCCGCGCCGCCCGTGGTGTCGTTGCACAAGGAGCCGTCCGGGGACGGGGGTTGGGCCGGACGGATCGTGGGCGGCGAGGGGTCGTCGACGTGGGCGGTGGCGGTGATGTCGGGCTTCCAGCGCAAGGGCCGCTGGACGGTGCCGCGGCGGTTCACGTGCGTCGCCTTCTGGGGCGGCGGCGAGATCGACCTGCGCGAGGCGGACTTCTCGGCCGGGGAGGTCGAGATCAACTGCTTCGCGGTCATGGGCGGGGTGCAGATCACGGTGCCGCCGGGGGTGGAGGTCGTCGTGCGCGGCGTCGGCGTGATGGGCGGCTTCGACCAGCGGGAGAGCGGTGTGCGGGGCGAGCCGGGGGCGCCGCGGGTGGTGGTGACCGGGTTCGCGTTCTGGGGCGGGGTCGGTGTGGAGCGCAAGATGACGCGGGCCGCCCGGCGGCAGGAGAAGCTGGACCGCAAGGCGGCGAGGCGCGAGCTGCACGCCGCTTTCCGGGACGACGTGCAGGAGGCGCACCGGCGGATGCTGGAGGGCCACAAGGACCTGCTGCGAGGACGCCTCCACGGCCCCGGCGACGGCCGCGAGCAGGGACTCGGCCTCGGCGAGGGGCCCGGTCGCCGGGAGGAGCGGCGGGAGCGCCGCCGCGAGGAGTAGCCGACGTGACGTGACGTGACGGGGCATGACGGAACAGGCGTGGCGGTGGCCGGAAAGTCGCGGGGACCGCACGGGCGAGGGGACGGACCGGTGTCGTCACCGGAGGCCGTGATGGGCGGGACGCGTGGTGGGCGACGGGCGTCGGCTCGGCGCCCGGCGCCCCGCGTCGTCAGAGCCGTGCGGGGGCGGCCGGTCCGGCGAGGTCGCCGAGGTCGACGGCGCGCGCCATCGCCCGGTAGCCGTGGTCGCTGGGGTGCAGATGGTCCCCGGAGTCGTACTCGGAGCGCAGACTGCGCGGGTCGTAGGGGTCGCGCAGCGCCTTGTCGAAGTCGACGACCTCGTCGAACAGGCCGCCCGCGCGGATCGACGCGTTGACCTGCTGCCGGACGCGCTCGCGGGCGTCGCTGTAGCCGCGGTGGCCGCGGAACGGCGTGAGGGTGGCGCCGACGACCCGGACGCCGCGGGCGTGGGCGCGGTCGACGAGGGTGCGCAGACCGGCCACGATCGCCTGCGGACCGTCGGGGTCGCGGTCGCGCAGGATGTCGTTGATGCCGAGGTCGATGACGACGGCCTTCACGTTCGGCCGGTCGAGGACGTCACGGTCGAACCGGTGGAGGCCGCTGGCGCCGCGCAGCGGGTCGTCGACGAGGACCCGGTTGCCGCTGATGCCCGCGTTGACGACGCCGTAGCGGGGCGTGTCGCCAACGCCGGAGCCGCTGCCGGAGCGGCCCGCGACGAGCGCCGTCCGGAGCCGTCCGGCGAGGACGTCGGGCCAGCGGCGGTTCTCGCCGGCGGTTGAGGTGACGCCGTCGGTGATGGAGTCGCCGAAGGCGACGAGGGTGCCGTCGGCCTCGTTGCTGAGCACGTCGAGCGCGGTCAGGTAGCGCCAGTAGACGCTGGTCGCGGTGAACGAGGCGCCGGTGACGTCCTCGGTGGACTCGCCGTCGGCGGCATAGCTGGTCTGCCGGGCGCGCGGGTGGTGGGTGACCGGGCCCGCGGAGGTCGGGGTGTAGGTGCTGACCAGGATGTCGGCGTCGTGCGGGACGACGACGGCGACGGCGTCGCTGACGGCCTGTCCGCCCGCCGGGACGACGACGGAGGCGGACCCGCCGAAGGTGAGCCGGCGCAGGGTGGCGGGGTCCGCGGCCGCGCTGTCGTCGGCGGCGGCGACGGCGAGCGTGGCATGGGTGACGGTCAGCGGGCCGTCGCCGTAGAGGTTGGAGAGCGTGATGCGGGCGCTGGTGCCGCCGACGCCGGTGTGCACGACGTTGCGGACGGTGCGGCCGGCCATGCCGTCGGTCCCGGTGCCCGGTTCCCCGCCGGCCGGTGCGGCGGACCAGGCCCCCACCCACACGCCGGTCGAGACGGGAGCCGCGTTGCCCGGGCCGGGGCCCGCGGCGACCGTGTCCCCGGCGGAGCGGCGACCTGAGCCGGCGCCGTCGCCGGAGGCGGCGCTGACGTATATGGCGGCGGACACGCCCACCACGAGGGCGACGATCGCCGCCAGCAGGGCATAACCATGATGCTTGGCGGTCATGCGGGTGTGGTTCTCCTCGTGCGGGGAGCGGTGCTGCTCCGGATGATGCGTGCGTGCGCCGACCGGGCACGCGTTCATGCAGGAGTTCACCGTCGAGCTCCCCCGTCTGACAGACGACGGGAACTCTTGTTCCGTTCCAGGAGTCGGTCAGGCAGGGACCATTATCAGCGTGCGGGACGCCGGCGGTGCACGGCCGATCGGAACGGGTGGAGCGGATGGATCGTACGGAGGAGCCGGCGGGCGCCGGGACGGCCCGTGGCGGGACGGCCCGTGGCGGGACGGCGGGCGCCGGGGCGGCGCGCGCGATGACCGTGTTCAGCGCCGCCGACGAGGAGAAGCGGCGCGGGGTGCGCCGGATGAAGCTCACCGCGGCGGGGCTGCTGCTGTTCGTGGCCGTGGTGTACGTCCTCGCCGAGTGGGCCCTGCACCGGGGGGCGGGCCCGTGGGCGTCCTATGTGGCGGCGGCTGCGGAGGCGGGCATGGTCGGTGCGCTCGCCGACTGGTTCGCGGTGACGGCGCTGTTCCGTCACCCGCTCGGCCTGCCCATTCCGCACACGGCGATCATCCCGAACAAGAAGGACCAGCTGGGCGTCTCGCTGGGTGAGTTCGTCGGGGAGAACTTCCTTTCCGAGGACGTGGTGCGGCAGCGGCTGAGGTCGGTGGGCATCGGCACCCGGCTGGGCGCCTGGCTGGCCGAGCCGGAGCACGCCGACCGGGTGACGGCGGAGCTGGCGACGGCCCTGCGCGGCGCGCTGACGGTGCTGCGCGACGCGGACGTCCAGGCGGTGGTCGGCGAGGCGATCACCCGGCGCGCCGACGCGCAGGAGATCGCGCCCGGCATCGGGAAGCTGCTGGAGCGGATCGTGGGGGACGGCGGTCACCGGCGGGCCGTGGACCTCGTGGTGTCCAGGGCGCACGACTGGCTGGAGCTGCACGCCGACTCGGTGATGGACGCGGTGCAGGGCGGCGCGCCCGGCTGGACGCCCCGTTTCGTCGACAAGCGGATCGGCGAGCGCGTCTACAAGGAGCTGCTGCGGTTCTGCGCGGAGATGCGGGACATGCCCTCCCACCCGGCCCGGGGCGCCCTCGACCGTTTCCTGCGGGACTTCGCCGTCGATCTGCAGTCCGACACGGACACACGCGCGCGGGTGGAGCGGCTGAAGGGCGAGGTGCTGGGCCGGGGCGAGGTGCAGGACCTGATCGCGTCGGTCTGGACGGCCGTCCGCTCCATGATCGTGGCGGCCGCGGAGGACGAGCGCAGCGAGCTGCGGCTGCGGGTGCGGGCATCGCTGCTGTCCCTGGGGGCGCGGATGGCCACCGAGCCGAAGGTGCAGGAGAAGGTCGACAGCTGGGTGGAGGGCGCGGCGGTGCACGTGGTGACGACGTACCGGCGTGAGATCACCTCCCTGATCACGGACACCGTCGCGGGCTGGGACGCGGAGCACACGACGCGCAAGATCGAGGCCAACATCGGCCGTGACCTGCAGTTCATCCGGATCAACGGCACGGTGGTGGGTTCGCTGGCCGGGCTGCTCATCTACACCGTGGCGCACTGGCTCGGAGCGTAAAGGCGTCGGCCGCGGGAACCCGGACCGCGTTCCGCTCGATGAGGAGCGCGTGCCGAGGAGGGAGCCCATGACCAGCGCCGAAGCCGCAGTGCCGGCCGAGAGAGGCCGCACGATCACCACCGACATCCCCGCCCGTCTGGACCGGCTGCCCTGGTCGCACTGGCACTGGACCGTCGTCTTCGGACTCGGCACCGTGTGGATCCTGGACGGCCTGGAGGTCACGGTCGTCGGGAACATCGCCGCCCGGCTGTCCGAGCCGGGCAGCGGCCTGCCCATCACCTCGGGTCAGGTCACCGGCATCGCGGCGGCGCTGTATGTGGCCGGCGCATGCGCCGGAGCCCTGTTCTGGGGCCGGCTGACCGACAAATGGGGCCGCAAGAAGCTGTTCATGATCACCCTCGCGGTGTATCTGGCGGCCACGGCCCTGACCGCGGTCTCCTTCGACACCTGGTGGTTCCTGCTGTTCCGGTTCCTCACCGGCTTCGGCATCGGCGGCGAGTACGCGGCCATCAACTCCGCGATCGACGAGCTGATCCCGGCGCAGTACCGGGGCCGCGTCGACCTGATCATCAACGGCAGCTTCTGGCTGGGCGCGGTCGGCGGTTCGCTGCTGTCGATCGTCGCGCTGAACACGGACGTCTTCGCGGCGAACGTGGGCTGGCGGCTGACGTTCGCGCTGGGCGCCGTCCTCGCCCTGGTGATCCTGCTCGTACGGCGGCACGTCCCGGAGAGCCCGCGCTGGCTGCTGATCCACGGCAGGGACCGGGAGGCCGAGGACATCGTCCGTTCCATCGAGAGGCAGATCGAGTCGGACAAGGGGGAGCGGCTGCCGCGGGCCGAGGGCGAGCTGACCGTCCACCAGCGCCGCAGCGTCTCCTTCGTCGAGATCGCCCGCACGGTGTTCTCCGACTACCGGCGCCGCTCGATCCTCGGCTTCTCCCTCTTCATCGGGCAGGCGTTCCTCTACAACGCGATCACCTTCGGCTTCGGTGCGATCCTCACCAGGTTCTTCGACGTGCCGAGCGGCGACACCGGCTACTACTTCGCCGTCATCGCGATCGGCAACTTCTGCGGCCCGCTGCTGCTGGGCAAGCTGTTCGACACCGTCGGCCGGCGGGTGATGATCTCCTCGACGTATCTGCTGTCGGGTGTGCTGCTGTTCGGCACGGCCTGGCTGTTCGACCAGGGCTCGCTCAACGCGACGACGATGACGGCCTGCTGGTGCGCGGTGCTGTTCTTCGCGTCGGCGGGCGCGTCGAGCGCCTATCTGACGGTGTCGGAGGTCTTCCCGATGGAGACCCGGGCGATGTCCATCGCCTTCTTCTACGCCCTCGGCACTGCCGCCGGCGGCATCAGCGGCCCCCTGCTGTTCGCCAAGCTCACCGACACGGGCAAGGTCGGAGACACGGTCCTCGCGTTCTCCGTCGGCGCGACCCTGATGTGCCTGGCGGGACTGGTCGCCGCGTTCCTCGCGGTCAAGGCCGAGCGACGCTCCCTGGAGGACATCGCCAAGCCCCTGACGGCCGCGGCGACGACGGCCCGCGAGGCGACGAAGCGGGGCGACAGCACCCGCAAGGCGACCGCCTGAGCCACGGGCGCGCGGCTGCGCGGCCACGCGCCCGCGGAGGCGTGGCAGCGGGCGGGCGGCTGCGGAGGCGTGGCTGCGCTTTCGCGGCCGCGCGGTCCGTGCGACGGCTTGAGGAGCTGCTGTCCCCGGTCGGCGTGTCGAGCGCCGACCGGAGGGCTATTCGGCCGTCTCCCGCGCGCGTCCCCGGCGGCGCAGCAGCAGCAAACCGCCGGCCAGGGCGGTGATCCCGGTGGCGGCGCTCCAGGCGGCGAGGTCGGTGGCGCCCGTGGACGCGAGGCCGCCGTCGCGGCCCGCTGCGGCGCGCGCGGAAGACCGGCCTTCCGGGGACGCCTGAGCCGTGGGCGACGCCGAGCCGGACGCGCCCGCCGCCGAAGCGCCGGCGGAGGCGGCAGAGGACCCGCCCGGGGACCCGCCAGGGCCGCCCGGAGCTGCCGCCGCCCGGCCCCGGCTCCGGTCGTCCCGGTCCTCGTCCCGGTCCCGGGTGAACGCGAGGGTGCCGAAGCCGAGTTGGTCGTAGCCGCCGCTGTTGGGGCCGTAGTCCCCGCCGCCTCCCTCGGGCGATGCCTTGGCGGCGATCCGGGTGAGGTAGGAGGCGGACAGTCCCCGGCGCTTGGTGTAGTGGTTGGCGATCATCGCCCAGATCGGCCGGGTCATCGCCGGGTCGACGCCCGCCGCGCCGGACGCGGTCTCCGTCCCCGACCAGCCGCCGACCGCGCCCTTGCGCCGGGTGTTGGCGGTGTAGGACACGGCGCCGCCGAGGCTCCATCTGGCCACGTACTGGGCGCCCTTGAGGAAGCGGCTGTCGTCGTAGCCGTACAGGTCGATGCCCTGGTTCCAGGCCATCTCGCAGAAGGAGCCCATCAGACCGACGCCGAGCAGCGCGTGCCCCTGGTCGCGCCCGGCCTCCAGCCACTCGGCGAGTCCGTCGTCCTGCACGACCGGGATGGCGTTCCGGACGGCGCCGAGCCCGGAGCCGTTCTTGAAGTACTCGACGGCCTGCTCCACCTTGGCCCCGTCGTCGCAGAAGACGCCGGTGGCGAGAACGCAGGCCATGGCGGCGAGATCCCAGTTGGGCCAGTAGTTGGTGACCACGGCGCCGTTGTGCCCGGTGAGGAAGCTCTCGCTGAGCGGGGAGAAGACGGTCGTCAGCATCTTCTGGAAGCGCGCGAGTTCGAAGTCGGGTCGGTCACGGACGAGTTCGGCGGCGTTGGCGGCCTGGTAGCCGTAGAGCCCGGCCGCGAGGAACCGGTCGGCGGAGCCCGCGAGCGACGTGAGCTTCGCCGACCAGGCGTTGAGGATGGCGACGGCCGTGTCGGCGTACGCCCGCTCACCGCTGACGTGGAACCGCAGGCCGTTCTGGTACGCGGCGTGCAGGTCGTTGTAGAGGACGGCGTAGTTCTGGGGCGAGCCCGCGCCCCGGTACACGGTCGCCTGCGGGTCGGCCGTCCAGCCGCTCTGCGCATGCCGGTTCGCGGTGAGCCTGGCGTATCCGGCCGTCTGGGGCGCGGCGCCGGCCTTCACCTTGGCGGCCATGCGCGCCAGGTCGGCGCCGGTGTGCAGAAGCCCGGGGTGGGCGTAGCCGGCCGCGGACGCCGAGGGAGCCGCGGTGACGCCGACGGCGGTCGCCCCGGCGGCCACGCCCGCGGCCTTCAGCATGCTCCGGCGGCTGACGACGCCGTCCTGTCGAGGTCGGTTCTGATGCATGTACGGGAGACGGGCGAGGAGGTGCCCGATAACGCAAACCGGACCCTAAGCGCCCGTCGTCGACCCCGGCCGCACGATCATCAAGACCGTCACGGTCGCCCACAGCAGGTTGAACATCCCTGTGTACATGCCCAGTTGCACGGTCGTCTCGCGCACGCCTCGCCCCTCGACGAGCACCTCCTGCCGGGGCAGCACGAGGACGATCAGCACCCCGGCGGCCAGCACGGTCAGCACGATCGACGCGATCAGCCAGGGGTCGCCCGTCACCCCCATCGCGCCCGCCGTGGCGAACCCGAACGCGGGGACGGCGATGCCGACGACGGCGTACACCCGGCAGATGCGGTGCAGCAGCCGCACGGTCTCGGAGGCGCGCACGTCGTCGGGGGCGGCCAGGGCCCGGCGCGCGGCGGGCGGGAACATGCTGGCGGCGACGGTCACGGGCCCGATCGCGACGATCGCGGCGAGGACGTGGACGGCGAGGAGGAACTTGGTCACGGGGCGACGGTAGGCGGCACGCGGATCACACAGAAGTGGCAGGAGTGCCAGGGGGCGACGGAATCCCGCCACCGCTGACCGTCGCCGCCTGCCGCCACGGCCGGCCGCCACCGCCTGTCGCTGCCGTCGCCGGTCCTGCGCCCGTCCTTGCCGCGGGTGCGGTCCTCCGCTGCTGCCCGGGCGCTGACGTCGTCATACGTAGTCATGTGTCGTCGTGTGTCGTCGTGTGTCGTCGTGCGCCGAGTCTCTGCCGGGCACGCGGGTTGGCGGGCATCCGTCGGCTGCCTAGGATCGCGCCATGCACACCGTCGCCGTACTGGCCCTGGACGGGGTCGTCCCGTTCGACCTGTCCGTCCCGATCGACGCCTTCGGCTGGGCGCGGCTGCCCGACGGACGTCCGGCGTACCGGGTGCGGGTCTGCTCGCCGGCCGCGTCCGGGGAGGTGAGCGCGGGAGCGTTCACCGTGCGGGCGCCGCACGGGCTCGAGGCGTTGGCGGAGGCGGACACCGTCATCCTGCCCGGCGTCGCCGACCCGCCCCACGAGCTGCCGCCCGCGGTGGCCGAGGCGCTGCGGGACGCGGCGGCGAACGGCACCCGCATCGCGTCGGTCTGCGTCGGCGCGTTCCTGTTCGCGGCGACGGGCCTGCTGGACGGACTGCGCGTGACGACCCACTGGTTCGCGGCGCGGGAACTGGCCGAGCGCCACCCGAAGGTGGAGGTCGACCCGAACGTCCTCTACGTCGACCACGGTCAGTTCCTCACCTCGGCCGGTGCGGCGGCGGCCCTGGACATGTGTCTGCACATGATCCGCAAGGACTACGGTTCGGCGGTCGCCGCCCAGGCGGCCCGGATGTCGGTCATGCCGCTCGAACGCGAGGGCGGCCAGGCCCAGTTCATCGTCCACGACCTTGCTCCCGCGCCCGCGGGGGCGACCCTCGAGCCCCTGCTGTCCTGGCTGGAGGACCACTGCGGCGACGACCTGACGCTGGACCGGATCGCCGAACGGGCCGGCATGAGCACCCGCACCCTGAACCGCCGCTTTCGCGAGCAGACCGGCACGACGCCGTTGCGCTGGCTGCAGCGAGCGCGGGTGCGGCGCGCGCAGTACCTGCTGGAGGCGACGGCGTACCCGGTCGAACGGATCGCCGCCCAGGCGGGCTTCGCCTCCCCGACGACGTTCCGGGAGTGCTTCCGCAAGGTCGTCGGGACGAGCCCGCAGGGCTACCGGCAGGCGTTCCGGTCGAGGCCGACGGGGGCGTGATCGCCGGGCCGTCAGGGCTCGGATAAGGTGTCCCGCCGTGGCACGTGCGAACACGTGAACCACCGTCACGTACTCGGGGGAGACGTCACCGTGCAGACCAGTCGCGCAAGTCTGTCGTCCAGGCTGCGCTCCGCGCCCAGCCCGCTCGCCGCCGCCGCGGCGCTGGCGGCGGCGTCCCGCCCCGACCGCGTCGGGGACCCGGTCGTCGAGCGCCTTCAGTCCGGTCGCACCTGGGCCGGCGTCGTGGCGTCGGCGGGCATGCTGTTCGTCTACCCGCTGGCCGAGAGCGGCCAGGACATCCTCCTCGGCAAGGTGACGGACGTCGTCGTCGGCTGCGGGATCGCCCTGGTCGCCGGAGCGATCGCCCTGAGCGTCTTCATCGGCATGGCCAGCCCCTCGCTGCGCGGCGTCTACCTGCGGCGCCTCACCGGCCCCGGCACCGCGCTCGGGGTCATCGCCCTCGGCGTGGGCGTGTGCGGCGGCGGCGTCCTGCTGGGCGTGAAGCTGCTGCACGCGGAGATCATCCCGTGGGCGGACATCCGCGCCGCCGGCAACCTCGCCTGGCTCGCGTCGTTCCTGGTGTTCGTCATCGTGATGCTCATCGGCGCGTTCGTCCTGGCCGTGGTGGCGCTGTTCACGCTGGCCGCCGGGGTGTTCGCGCTCAACTCCTGCTTCCGGGTCGGCGACGTCCACGATCTGCTGCCCGCGCTGATCTCGCCGTTCCTGGTGTGGGCGCTGTTCGCGCTGAGCTACTCCGACGGCCCCGAAGTGGCCGCCCCGCCGCTCGTCGGCCTCGCCTTCCTGCTGGGCGGCCCGCTCTCGGTGACGGCCCTGTCGGCCTGGGAGGTACGACGACTGAGGCGCCGTTACGGCGTGACGATGCGTTCGGCGCTGGGCCGGGGCGGAACCCCGGAACCGACGTACACGCCGGAGCCGCCGACGTACGCGCCGGTCCCGACGTACGCACCGGGAGGGACCGGCTTCCCGGGGCAGACGTACACCCCGGGTCCGGGCCACCTCCCGGGCCAGACCTACGCGCCGGAGCCGCAGTACCCGCCGCACACCCCGAGCCTGCCGTACTCGCCGTAGGACCCGCAGGACGTGAGGGATGCGCGGGGGCCGTGGGGCCGGTGAGGCCTGCGGGTGCAGTGGGGGGCCGTGGGGCTCGAGTATCCGTGCCCGGAGGCCAGTCGGCGTCCATGGGACCGACGGTGAATGGCCTTCGGTCCGGCGGTGAGTGGCCTCCGGTCCGGCGGTGAGTCGGGGCGGCGCCTCACCCGCGGCGGTCGGCGACCGCCCACGAGGCCAGCGCGACGGCCCCCGCCACCCCGAACACCGAAGGCCAGGCGCCCACCCTCTTGGCCAGCGGATGCGAGGCCGCGAAGGCGGCGACGTACGCGGCGCTCAACGCCCCCGCGGCCTTCCCGCCGGCCTGCTGACGCCACTGCTGCGCGGCCGCAGCCCCCGCGACGGCGAGGACGGCCCCGCCCAGCGGCCGTTGCCGCGTCCACCGGGCCACCCCGTACCCGCCGACCAGCCCGCCCGCCGCGATCACCGCACTGGGAACCTTCGCCATGTCTGCCGCCTCCTCGCCCTGATCATCAAGCTCGCCCACGAGGCTACGCGCCCGCCTCACCGCCCGACGTCCGAGCCCCGTCCCCGTAGCCCTCTCGGCGAACGAGCTAACTCACCCCGGAGCCGGAGCCGGAGCCGGAGCCGGAGCCGGAGTGGGTGCCGGAACCGGAGCCGGAGTGGGTGCCGGAGCCGGAGTGGGTGGCGGAACCCGGCTCCGCACCCGAACCCGGCTCCTGCCCCTTCCGGTCGACGACGGCCCGTTCCAGGACGGCCCGGGTGTCGAACACCGTCCCCGCCGCGCCCATCGCGGAGGCCCGGCTGAGGACCGTCCGCTCACCGAGGTACTCGAGGGTGCCGGGATCGAAGATCCACTCGGTCCGCAGGCCCGTCTTCGCGTCCTCGCGGGCGATGGCGATGCCGTGCCGGCCCGCCGCGTCCACGGCGTCGGCCACCTCGGTCACGCCGGGAATCCGCGCGGTGGCCCGGTAGATCGCGGCGGTCGTGGCGGACGGCATGACCTGCTCCCGGACCAGCTCGCCGATCCGGTCGAACACGGCCTGGTCGCGGTCCTCGCCGTCCGCCACGGGCGTCTCGGCGGAGATGCGCCGCAGCAGCGCGGCCGGATCGGCGGGCAGCGAGGCGAGCCAGGCGTAGGTGGGCCGGTCGATGCCGGCGGCCTCGCCCGCGGAGCCCTCCGGCACCAGGATCCTGATCGGGTACTCCGCCCCCTTCTCGCGGGTCATGCCGTACTCGGTCAGCGGCTTGCGGTCCTGCGAGAACCAGGTCTCCCGGTCGTGCAGGGAGCCGGGCCGCACCGGCTGCCCCCAGTCGGCCTCGTTCTCGGCGACGCGGGTGCGCACGTACACGTACTGGCTGTCCCGCACGGGCTCGACGTCCGTGCGCAGGGCGACGGCGGCGATCCGGTCGAGCGTGACGACGGCGCCGTGCCCGGCGCGACCGCCCTGCCCGCCCTGCCCGCCCGTGCCCGGCGTGGCCGCTGCGCTGTGGCCGCGCCCCGGCTCCTGCGGCCCGTCCGCCAGCGTCACGGTCAGCGTGGCGGTCGCCGCGACGGCGACGCATGCGGCGAGCAGAACGGGCCGGGAGAAGCGGCGGGGCCGGGAGGGACGACCGGTCGTGGACGGAGCCGCGGCGGCCGCGTCGCGATCGATGAGCTGCATCAGTAGATCCTTGTGGTGGGAGTGACGCTCAGGCGGCAGCCCCCGCTCGACCGGACCGGCGGGCAAAAGCCTTGCCATCTCCGCGAGTTCGTCGAGTTCCTCCGGGGAGTTCATCGGGCTTCCTCCTGAATGGGCAGGACCGCGAACGCGGTCTCACTCTCCACCTCTCCGCGACGCGAGCGGAGTTCCTTCCGGCCCGCTAGTGCTTCCCGCTCGACGATCTCCCGCAGCCGCTTCCGCGCGCGGGACAACCGCGACCGGACGGTCCCCACCGGCACCCCGAGCGCCTCGGCGGCCTGCGCATAGTCGAGCCCGCCCCACACACAGAGGGCGATGACCTCGCGCTCGTGCCGCCGCAACCGCCCGAGCACCCGCCGCACTTCGGCGAGCCGCCGCGCGTCGTCGATCCGCCCGACGAGCGCTTCGGCGAAATCCCCGACGACCTCCTCGCCCCCGACCCCGGCCTCGGCGCGCCGCGCGAGGAACGCCAGCCGCCGCCGCAGACTCCGGTCGGCGTTGCGCGCCTTGTTGGTGGCGATCCCGAACAACCAGGGCCGCAGCGACCCCCCGTCCGCCTCCACGGCCTCCCGCCCCCGCCAAGCAGCGAGAAACGTCTCCGACATGACCTCCTCGGCCACCGACCAGTCCCCGGTCAACCGCAGGGCATGCTGATAGACGACGCCGGCGTACAACTCATAGAGCTCGCCGAACGCGGCCCGCTCCCCGCCCCGCACCCGCCGCCGCAACCGACGCCCGTCGTCATCCTCTTCGCTCTCTCCACTGGACCTCACACAGAACCCTCTCCGCCCGAAGCCCCCGGTTCCCGTGTCGCCGATCACATCCCCATGGTCCGGTACAACCGGGTCGGGCGGTGCAGCGGCGTGGCTGCCTACCGGCACTCGTCAGCAACCCGGAATGTCCATGCCGCTCATCCTTGTTCCGAGATCGATAGTGAGCGAGCCGACAGCACTGCTACGGTCGCCTTCATGACGCTCCCGGTCTCCGCTGGTCGTGCTGTTGATCTACGAGTTGAGCCGGTTGATGAGGTTCTTGACCGTGTAGAGCGGTCTCTGCAGGTGCGTTTGGCCCTGGAAACGGTGGTACGCAAGCGTCGTTCTGTGGGTGCCAGGACAGACCGCGATACCTGGGTCCGGGTAGAACGTCGTGTGCTCGACAAGATCAGCGACCAGGGATGGAACGGCACCGAATCAGCCACACGTCTCAAACACATTACCCAGCCCGCATGGCAAGGTTGTGTGGTCTGGCGGGATCCTGCAGAGCCCGTGATGTGGCGGGCAGACGAGACTGAACTACTGCCCGGAAGTCCCGTCGGCACCGCCGTTCTGATCAACGCCCCAAGGCTGACGGACACGTGGTGGCAGGCCTTCAACGACTCCCTGGACGCACTCGCGGAGCAGCACACTAGGAGGGTCGCCACCCCGGACACCGTCGCCATCACTCAGGCTCTGGTCACCGAGACCATCAGCACCGCATTTCCCAGTGGGTTCGATACGACCGTCGAACGATGGGCACCGGCCCATGCGGACCTGAACTGGGCCAACGTGACCGCTCCGACCTTCTGTCTCTTCGACTGGGAGGACTGGGGGAACGCCCCGAGAGGGCTGGACTCCGCGACATTGTGGGGAAGCTCCCTAGCTGTGCCGGCTCTGGCTGATCGTGTGTGGCAGGAACGACTTCACGATTTCGAGAGCCGGGACGGCAAACTGATGACCCTGTTCACGTGCGCGAAGATCCTCGGCCCGGGTGCGCACCCGGAGGACCCTCGCTTGGAGCCCGCTTGCCTCAGGGCGGAGCAGATCCTTTCGGAACTTCAGACGGGCTGACTACGCGGGGCGCTCGGAAGCAGGTTCCGGTACTCGCGGATTACCCGTTCGTCGACCTCACAGGTCAGAGCGTCCACCAGTTCGCTCAGATGCGCCGGTTCATCGGTGCCGACGGCTATCGCACGTACCTGTGGAAGATGGTATGCGGCCCGGAAGGCCGCCTGAACGCGAGAGAGGCCGCCCTCTCGAAGGAAGACCCGGGGATCCAACCTTTCCCATATGGGTGCGTTCATGTTGCCCCCAAAGGGGCTCATACCCCATAGCATGCCGTCGTCCAGGCCCCACGCCGTGGAGATGACGTCGGCGGCCAGGAGTGTTCGGTTTCCGACCAGCAGACCGGCGCGGACCATGAGCACGGAGGGCCTCGGCGTGGTCGTGTCGATCAGGCCTGACAGGGGTGACGGATCCCAGGACGCGACGCCCCATGCGCCGCACATTCCCATCGTCGTGGCGTCGTCCAAAGCGGCGCACGCCTGGGCCAGGGCGTCCTGCCCATGTGAGACGGGCTTTTGGAGTGAGTGTTCCGGGTTGTGCAGAAACACCAGGTCCGGCTCTTGCCCGAGGTCCCGGCCAGCCTGCTCTACGCCCGTACGCAACCGGAGGGGGTCGAGGGAGTGCTCTACCCCGCCTTGCATTTGGAAATAGCCGACCTTCGTGGAGACTCTGAACTGCGGCAGCAGATCCGCAGCTGTGCTCGCCAATTTCTCGTGCGAGAGGAATCCGGGATAGTTGGAGCTGGTGTCGAGTTCGGTGACACCCAGGTCCAGTGCACCTGTCAGGAGTCGGCGTTCGTGACGAGACCGGTGTAACCCGAGGACAACTCGGGGGTCAGAGGCGAACACATCTCCTCCTTCACCAGAACCTCCGCGACGTCCACCACCTCGGTCCCGACGACCGGCACCACTTGATCCAGGTCGACCGGCCGGCCGCTCAGGAGCAGCCGCAGCGAGGGCATGGCCTTGGCGGTAAACGTGAGCTTCTTGCCTGAGGCCAACACCTCGACTGTCTCACCGCCGTGCCGAATCTGTGGAGGGAAGTGAGTAGTGCATACCACCGCGTGAAGCTGCCCGAAGACGTCAAGGAAGGGCACATGCCTCCCAACAGGCATGGCCTGCTCATACGCGGCCAGGTATTCGTCTGGGGGGCGGTCGACGATCAGACGCGCGGCGGCATTGGTCAGAGCCTGGCTGCCAGCCTTGTGCCGACGGTCGAGGTCGTGCCGGAACACCTCGTTCTCTCGACACCAGTCGCCGAGCCAGGAAAGCCAGTTCGCCCCTGTACGTTTGGTGATACCGAACGTCACATGAAGGCTCTTACCTGACCCGTGACCGTCACGGGTCGCCCGGTGCCAGTGCCCTCGGGGAATGTGCATCACGTCGCCGGTCTTCATGACCCCGGACCAGATGACCTCGTCGCTCGGCGTGCTGTTGGGATCGGAGTCGCGATACATGGGCACCGCCCGCGAAGCCCCCCGTACCTCCCACTCCTTCTCTCCAGCGAGCTGGACGATCACCACATCGTGGTCGTCCCAGTGCAGCGGGAAGCCGGATGCCTCGTTCGTGGTCAGGTATGCGTTGACCTGCACGCGCTCATGTGACCACCACTGCAAGGCCCGACACACTACTTCCATAGTCGGATCGAAGACGTTGGCTTGGTCGAGAATGACGGTCGCCCCGTCACGGAGGAGCCTGCCAAGGCTGTGCATGTTGACCATGGGGATGCTCTGGCCCCGAGGGCTCACACTGTCGGTGAAATAGACCGCCGGGTGCACCTCCTCGTTCTCACGGAAGACCCGGAACTGCGGGCGGTTCAGGCTCCTGCGCATGGCGATGTCGAGCATGCGATGCGGATTCAGGATGCGAGACATCAGGTCTGGCGCAGCCGTGCTTCCTCGCGCGAAGCCCTTGCCAAGGTTTTCCGCACCGCTCCATCCGAGCGCTGTCTCGATGGCATCGATCAACTGGTGTTTCATCACTTCCTCCTCCGAGTTCGACCACAGGGCGCGGACGCAGCGGGGGCCCAGCACGGCGGTCCGCGAGGCCCCCGCCGAGTGCTGCTTACTCGCTGTCGTGCAGGTTGCCGTCACCGCCCGGCCACGGGGCGTCGCCGGAACTGCCGGCGTTGTCGGACCGGAGGTTGTCGTAGCGGTCGTGAACGGCTGTCAGCTCTTCCACTGCGACCAGAAGACCGCGGTCTTGTGGCGACGTCGCTTTCTCTGCCACCTCGTTGCTCCTTTTCTCGGGGCCTCTGAAATGAGGAGGCCGACGACACACGAAGTGCTCGGCTGTGTCAGGCGACGCAGCCGTTTGTTTGGTGCTGGGCTCTGGCGGTACGCCAGAGCCGTTCAGGAACTCTGGAACTTGTACAGGGGCGGGGTCCATGGGACGTCGCCCTCTGGGGCGGCGGATCCGCGACTGCGTGCTGTCGCGGTGCGGGCCGGCCTCTCCTCCGCAGGGGAGGACTCGTGCGGGGCATGGCAAACTCCCGTCTCAGACCGGCAAGTGGGCCAGCGCGGGCGGTGGTTGGCCCGACAGGAGATAGCTTTGATGGCTTGAGGGGCAAGAGCCCTGACAAACTGTCCGGGTCGGTTGTTACCGCAGCTCAGAAGCCGCGAATCGCGTCACCCGATGACGCGTCCGACGGTGTCGAGCACCGCGGTCCACGGAAGTTCCCGCCCTGCTGGTGCCTCTCTCGGCTCGTACAGAGGCCAGACATCTGGCCCGTAGACCAGGTGCACGTCGGCCTCTTGCAGCGTCCTGATGTGACGCTTCCAGGCCGGGTGGCGGGCATGGGCCGCATTGACCCTGGGGAACACCACGACGGGCAGTCCGAGAGTGCCGATTGCCTCCCCTACTTGCGTCAGCGCCTGGTTGTCCGCAATGCCGGTTGCGAGCTTGGACACCGTATTGGCGCTCGCGGGGGCGACCACGTAGCAGTCCACCTTCGGGTGTGGGCTTGTGTCACCAGGCAGGCGCGCTCCATCCCGCACGGGTAGACCGGTTACCGCCTCCAGGCGGTCGACTTCACCACTCATACGCAGCCAGCGACCCGCCGTCGGCGTAAGGGTCACCGCCACTTGCCAGCCCCGTGCCAGCGCCGGCTCCACGAGGCCGCTACGTAGGCTCTCCACTCCACCGGCGCTGGTGCCCACGACTCCCAGGACCCGGCTCTTGCTCACGCTCACTGCACCGCCCTGCACCGTTGAGCCATCACGAACAACTCCGACGAAGGAGCGCCGCCCGTGACCGGAGCCTGCTTGATCAGGTCGCGCAGCGTGTCACGGACACGAGGATTGTTCCGCACCAGCTGCGGCGATGTGGACTCGGCTATGCGCAAATGTGTAAACGCTTCGTCCACTCGGCCGGACAGGGAGAGCGCTCTGGCATAGTCGATGCGGTGGGAGACGCTCCGCTCCGCTGCTACGTGGGCCACGTCGATATCACCGTGCTCCACCACATACGAGATGTTGTCGAGATCCAGCTCTGCCGACAGCCGGTGCAGCATCACGTTCGTAGGCCCGAAACTGGTGTGCCAGTGGTTCTCGTCGGAACCGAGCCGATTGGCCAGCTCTTCGGCGCGGCACAGCAGGCTGATGGCCGTCGAGCGATCTTGGTGCCGGGCTGCCGCGATGGCCGCTCGCAGGTGGATCATGCCCAGCAGGCTCAAGGCAGTCGGCTCGCTCTCCTCGATCCGAGCGGAAAGCCAGCCCGACGCCGTCATCGCCAACTCCAGTGCGTCGTCGTAACGGCCATTGGCCAGCAGGGCATGAGTGCCAGATCGGGCAGCAGACGCCAAGACGAGCGGATTCTCCGACTCGTCGGCAGCCCTCATCGCCCTCTCCGCCGCGAGCCACGAGATGTCGGACTCACCCACCTTGGCAAGGGTTGTGGCTGCGAGATGATGGATGCGCGCGGAGACTGCCCAGGAGTCCAAACGCTCCCTGACGGAGCGCGCTGCACGATCTTCTAGCCCATGGGCTGTCTGGAGAAGCCCGGGAAGCGCAGCGATCACCTTGCCCAGCCGACCAGCCTGATAGTCGTCCCAAGCCTCTTCGACGCGAGGCGCGATCACGCCCGGCGTCGGGAGCTGACTGTCCCCCTCCGGCCCGAACATCAACCGGGACAAGCGGCGCGGGCTCATCAACGCGTCTCGGACAGCTGGGACGTCGTCCTGTTGCTGCACGTCCTCCATCAGCACGGGCTTTCCGAGCAGGTCGCCGAGTGGCACCCGGAGCACACGGGCCAACTCGGCAAGCATGTCGATACGGGGCGGCTTGCGCCGACCTGATTCCGCCTTGGCCAACCAGTCGGTGCTGCGGCCCACGAGGCCGGCGAGGACTTGCTGGGTGTAGCCACGGCGTCGCCGGTGGAAGGCGATCCGCTCACCGATGGTCAGGTGATCTCCAAGCCCACGCATCCGCGTCCTCCACGGTCGCTGGAAGGGTCATGCCAACAAGAGGTGAGCAGCAATGGACAACTGACGGGAACCCAAGCCGTAGCTGATACCGACGACCGTGGCGTTGGCCCGCAGCAGTCGGCACCACAGATCACCGCAATGAGGCAAGAACGAACCGGGACCAAGCTTCGGCGGACACGGAGATGTGAGGGCTGTCCGCAGCCTTGGAATCCCTAACGAGCACGCAGGTCGGCATGAAGGCCGCTTCAACGCACTCGGTCGCGTTACCGCCGCTGTAGGACGACTTGAACCAGACGGGCTCGGAGACAGGCTGAGGGCTGGCTGACATTCACAACTCCTTGCGGGCGCGATGGATCACGGCGGAGGAGGCCTCCATGTCCAACGCTTGAGCCTGGAGGTACTCGAACGCAAGTCTGTATCGCTCCAGTTCCTCGTCCTTCTCCAGGAAGAGGGAGCCCGTGTGGAAGTCCACGTACACCACATCCAGCGCCGGCTCCCGTCCGCCGATGATGACGAAGCTTCCCAGGGCGGCCGCATGGGCTCCCTTGGCGAAGGGCAGCACCTGAAGCGTGATGTGAGGGGACTCGTTTGCCTTGAGCAGTTGGTCGAGCTGCTCCTGCATGATCTGAGGTGAGCCGACGACGCGGCGGATCACGGACTCGTCGAGAATCGCCCACAGTCGCAGCGGCTTGGGACGGGTGAGAATCGCCTGCCGCTTCATACGGATGTCGACCAGGCGCTCGATCTCAGCAGAGTCCAGAGGAACTTCGTTGGCTCTCTGCAGTGCGGTGCTGTAGGCGCGTGTCTGTAGGAGGCCAGGGACATAGACGCACGCGAATTGGCTCTCGCGCAAGGCCTCATCCTCCAGCGTGAGCAGCAGGTTCATGCTCTCCGGGATGGAGTCGGCGAACGAACTCCACCAACCTTGCTGTTTGGCGTCCTTGGCGATGTTCACGACGGCCCTGTGCTCAGCCTCAGTTGCCCCGTACTCTCGGCATAGCGCGTCGACGACGAGCCACTTGACCGGCCCGGCCTGCGTCTCGTATCGGCTCACCGTCGCCTTGGAGACGCCGACGAGCCGTCCCGCTTCCTCCAGCGTCAGCCCTTTGCGGGCGCGCAACTTTCGCATCATCGCCCCCAGTTGACGGCGGCGGGTGGTGGTTCGTTGGGACATGGGGCTCCTTCGCCAGTGCCGGGCGGCAGGCCCGGAGATCCCCATCAGGCTAGGCAGGCACGCGGTGGCCAGCCATCAGATTCACCCGATGGAAGCTCATGAGAAGTTACACAGCAAGACTTCTCCGTGTCATGCTGTCATGAGATCGCTACGCAATGCAGTCGTGCAGATGCGGCGGGCGCAGGCATGCGCGTGGCTCAGGAGGGAGGAGTGGCCATGCCCGGTTACGAAGCGCACGAGCCTCAGTTCCGCTGTGTACTGCCGTTCGATGCCGAGCCTGCGGCAGTTCGTCCGATGCGCAGAGCCGCCGTCGCGCAGCTCGAACAATGGGGGGCGGCCTCTGTGGCCGAGGAGGCGGAGTTGCTGGTGACGGAGCTTGTCACGAACGTCATCAAACACGTGGGACAGGGTGTTTCGGCGACACTCATTCTGGAGTGGCGCTGTGAACGCCTGCGGGTTGAGGTTCACGACAAGAGCCGGGAGCTGCCGACCCCCGTGCAGGCCGGCTGCGACGAGGAGTGCGGGCGTGGTCTCCATTTGCTCGCGGCGCTGGCTGCGGACTGGGGGACGGTGCTGACGGCCGTCGGCAAGTCTGTGTGGTGTGAGATCGAGGTGCAGCCGGCTGTGTGCCAGCGGGTGGAACGGGCTCGCGGTGCACTGGGGAGGTACAAGGAAAGCCTTCCGTCCATGGCCGCGCGAGGGCGCAGCGAAGCGGCCTTCCTGTACGAGTCCGCAGTCGCGCTGATCGCGGACTTGCTGCACTGGGTTGCCGCCCAGGGGCAAGACCCCGATGACGTACTGGACCAGGCCCAGATGCACTACGAAGCCGAATCTGAGGGCGAGGCGGCGGCCGCCTGATTGCCGGCCACCCGCCCTGCCCCCCGGATTCAGGCCCTCCCCGTCCGAGTCGACAGTGCCGCTTGCAAGAGTGCGGCCGCATCCTCCGGCGCTCCGTGCTGATGGAGCCGGGCTGCTGCCTGCATGACATCCGGATCGGAGTTGTCTCGCCCGTAGATGTGGATCAACGTGCCTGCGAGATCGTCTAGTTGGCTCTCCCGCAAGACGAGCATGAGGGTGGCCGTCTCTGCCGGGCTGAGCACTTCTGCCGAGTGACGCAACAGCGAAAGTGCTCGGTCCTGCCGGCCGCCGTTCTGCAAGGCCCCGGCCTGGAGGGCGACACTCAGTGCCGCTCTCTTCTCGGGATTGCTCAGCTGCCGGTCCCCCCTTCGACGGGGGACCGGCAGCTGAGCTGCGTCCCTCCGGGCGGTCTGACGTGATCGCTGGCCGGCTCGAATGGCGCGCCGCGCGGTGTTTTTGAGCGCGCGCCCTTCCCGGGCCTTCAGCGCCTGCACCTCATGCTTCAAGGCTCTGACTCCTGCCCGCAGGGTTGCGGCCTCCTGTCGAGTTGAGTCGAGTTCTGCGAGGGTGGAGTCGAGTTTCGCCCGAGTGGAGTCGAGTTCTGTCCGGATGCTGCTGGCTTCAGCGACTCTCTCACTGGTCTGCTGCTGCAACACGACCGCCTCGCTGCGCAGCTCGACGCACTCATCACATTGTTTGGCAGAGGCCGCCACGGAGTGCAACTCCTCCAGTTCGGCCTTCGTGATGCCTGGCTTCTCCGCGCCGCCTGCGTCAGTGCTTGCGGCCGCGTGGAGCGCCCTGACGATCGTTATGTCCGGCAGGTGTATGGCGCTGAGGTATCTGGACAATGAGGTCTCGCTGACCTTCAGCCGGTCGGCTGCCTGTTTCTGTGTCGGAGTCCTGCCGTCGGACTCCGGAGCCAAGAGGCGGCAGAGTCTCTGGAGTTCGGAGGCGAAGGCGCGTTTTCCGGGTGGAACATCACTGCTGAACCTCTTCTCTGTCCAGCAGTAAGGGGCGTAACTTCCTTTTGGTCGCGGCATGATATTTACTTCACTTTCTCGGCCCTTTGGTGAGGAATCGGGGCGAATCGGCCTGCTGGTGACGCGGTTTGTCAATGCGGCGGCCCTTCGGGCGCAGGTTGGGTCAAGTGTGCACGATCGGCCGCGAGTTGCCTTCTTGCTGATTGGTGCGCAAGTGTTCCAGTGGGGACTGGCTTTCGGTTTCTGGTGGCAGACTCTGATTTAGCCGCTCGTGGAGCCGGGGGGTGACCGAGGCGTCGGTGCTGCTGGATGAGTTACGTATCCCAGCAAACTACGCCTTTGTCAGAATGCGTGCGCAATTCGACATCAGGAGTGACAAATGACGCTGCCGTCCTGGCGGGACGCGAACCTGGGAAGCATGGCACGAGCTGCACTGTGGCTGGTGCAGGAAGTGGGGGAAGACGAGATCTTCACGAAGGCTGATCTGCGTGAGGCGTTCCCGGATGTTGCCCAGATTGACCGGCGCATGCGCGACCTTCGAGACCATGACTGGAAGATCTCGACGAGCCGTGAGGACCCCACGCTTCGCCAGCAGGAGCAGCGGTTCGTGGCGCAGGGGGCGGAGGTGTGGATCCCTGGGAAGTCGAAGGCGCCAAAGCACAAGGCAAGCCTTACGGCCGCCCAGCGCGCCAAGATCCTGGAGGAGGACGGTTACCTGTGCCGTACGTGCGGCATCGCGGCTGGTGAGGCGTATGAGGAGGGTATCGAGCAGGCCGTGCTCAATGTGGCCCGCCGCCAGGTGATCCAGCCTGGCGGAGAGGTCGCCTACCAGTTGGTTACCGAGTGCAAGCGGTGCGGTGTGGGCAGCGCGGGCCGGCAGGCCGACCTCGGGCGTGTTTTGGAGCAGGCGGCTGCGCTGTCTTCCATGGAACAGCGAGTGCTCGGAGCCTGGATCGCTGCCGACCGGCGTTCGCTCAGCCCGCTGGACAAGCTCTGGGGGCAGTACCGGACGCTTCCGCAGCCCTCCCGAAACGCTGTGGCGGATGTGCTCGACGGCGCGGACGACTAGGACAGGACCGAACGGAAATGATGCGAGAACTTCCCGCTCCGCCGCAGGCGGACGAACTGAGTGAACTGATCAAGAAGAAGGTGGCGGAGGCGCAGACGGCGAGCGGTACCCGTGAGACCGTGACCGTCGACTGGAACGAGCAGAAGGCACACGTCGATGTGATCGACCTTCCGCTCAGCAAGCTCTACTTCAATCCCAGCACGCACCGTATCCGGGCCCAGCGCAGTCACGACGCCGCGCGAGACGCGGAGTTGGACCAGAACCCGTGGAGCGCGGACAGCCAGGACTACCTCCGCCTCCTGCTCCAGGCGTCGCCCACTGACACCTACCTGCGCGACGTGGACTTCGACGCCTTGAAAGAGAGCCTCGATGAGTTCGGTCAGAATGACCCGGGGCTGGTCACCCACCACGGGGTTCTGGTCAACGGCAACACCCGGGCCGCCGCGTTGCGCGAGCTCGGTGTGCAGTCGATGCGCGTGGGCGTGCTGCCCGAGTCGTTCACCTGGGCGGACATCAACGCCGTGGAGCTGTCCTTGCAGCTCCGCCGGGACCACCGGCGTGACTACTCCTACATCAACCGCATCATCGCCATGGAAGAGCAGGCGGGGCTCGGGCGCACGCCCGAACAGATCGCCAAGGACTTCCGGATCCAGGTCCGGACGTACCACCAGGAACGCTGGATCCTCGCCACGATTCGTGAGCTGATCAAGCGCAGCCAGGGCGCCGGCGGTGAAGGCCTGCGGCTAGTCGACTGGGAGGGGGCCCAGGAACGGCTCAAGGAGCTGCAGCGCCTGTACGTGAAGCTGGAGACGCTCGACCGTGACCAGGCGGAGATTTTGAAGGAGCTGCGGCTGGCGGCGATCCTGCTCAACTTCTCCAAGACCGACGTGCGTCACATCAACGAGGACTTCCTTAAGGAGGGGCTGGAGCAGAGGCTGCTGTCTGCTGCGCCGGGGTCTGAGGCTCGGCCTGAGGCGAAGCCGGCTGGCGTGGTAATCCCTGGGCTCGGGGTGGAGATTCCGGCCGCCTCGTCCGCGGTGGCCGACATGAAGGCGCTCAACGACCGTCTGCTGCATGCTGCGGCTGTGGTGCGCAACAAGGAAGAGGGCAACGAAGAGCTGGCCCTCGGGAACGAGGTCAAGGAGCAGGCCCAGCGCGTTCTGGACGATGCGAGGAAGACCTTCGACGAGGCCATCGAGGCCGCAGGCCGTAGTGCCCGGCTCCGTAAGCGCAAGCAGCTCGCGCCGGCCCGGCTCGCGGAGGCGTGCGCCAGCATTGACCAGTGCGTGAGCGATCTGGTGCAGGCCCGCACCTCACGCAGTCTCGATGAAGATGCTTTCGATGACGCGGTGATCAAGCTTCGGGTCAGTCTGCTGAAGCTCGCCCAGCAAGCTGGCCGCGGTCTTCAGGACCCGGGGGACGGCGTTACCTGGCTGATGGAAGCCGTCGCCACGGAGGGCCCGCGGTGACGAGTGAATCGGGTGAAACGTCCCTGCGGCTGGGGTTCGATCAGAGCCACACGCGTGTTGTCCTTCGGGCCACTGAGCGCTACCAGCCGGACCTCGTTCAGTTGGCCGCCCGTTTCCGGACGGGCGGCCAACTGGACCTGCTCAGTGCCTCGGTCGCTCTTGATGACTTCCTGGCGAACCTGGAAGTCCTGGGGGGCTGGGCCGACCCCAGCGGTGTGGAGTGGTCCTCCGCTCTGAGGAAGCTGGTGACCGGCGTCCTCCAGGACGCCCGGACTGTGGAAACCAGGCTGGCGGGAGCGGGTTCCGTCGGTGAGGTCGACGCCGACGACGTCCTGGGGTTGCTCGGCGACAACTGGAAGGGCGACCTGAGTGCCTTCCAGCGCAGGGACATCGCGAAGCTGCTGTCCCTCCAACACGGTGCCAACTTCAGCGTCCCCGGCGCAGGCAAGACGCGAGTCGCGCTGGCTGTGTACGCGGCTCAGAAGGCCGCCGACCACGCGCGACGGCTTCTGGTCGTATGCCCGAAGTCGGCCTATGACTCATGGCGTTTCGAGACTGCGGAGTGCCTGACACACGCGTTGCGCGTCAATGTCCTGGATGGGTCTCTGGACCAGTGGGCGGAGGTACTGGTCGTCAACTACGAACGGCTGGACCGGTCGCTGCCGATGTTGACCGCGTGGCTGGCGGCCCAGCCATCCATGATCATTTTGGATGAAGCCCACCGGATGAAGCTCGGGGCTCGGGGCACCTACGGAGCCGCATGCATGGCCCTCGGACCGCATGCGGACCGGCGGCTGATCCTCACGGGTACGCCGGCCCCTAACGGTTCCAAGGACCTGGAAAACCTTCTGGGCTTCGTGTGGCCGGGGCACGGGCAGCAGACCGTTGTCCGCGCCGTGGCCGGAGGGGACCTGAAGCGCGCAAGTACTGTGCTGAGACCGCTGTTCACGCGGACGACCAAGCAAGAACTCGGACTGCCCCCTGTCGATCTCGGCATCCGTTACGTGGACATGCCGCCACTGCATGATGAGATCTACGCATCTCTGGTCGGGGGTATGAGCAACGGGGTGGCCAGGGAGGATCTGAGCGCGCTTGGCAGGACAGCCTTGCGGCTCCTGATGGCCGCGACGAGCCCGGCTCTGCTCCTGGAAGGAGCCACCAAGTACGAGCCGTTGGCCTACCAGCTGCCTCCGCTGGCGATCCCTTCGGGTGACTCCCTGTACTCGAAGCTGCAGAATCTGCCCGACTACGAGCTGTCGCCGAAGTACCAGGAAGCCGTGGCGATCATTGCCGAGAACGCGGCGGCCGGGCGTAAGACGCTGGTCTGGACGACGTTTGTCCGAAGCCTGACAACGCTGGAAAGCATGCTGGAAAAGTTCAGCCCGGCAGTGGTCTACGGAGGAACTCCCGACCGGGAGGAGCAGCTTCGGCGCTTCCGCGAGGATCCGGCCTGCATGGTGCTCATTTCCAACCCGGCGACCCTGGGTGAGGGCATCAGCCTGCATCACGTCTGCCATGACGCTGTCTACGTAGACCGCGACTTTATGGCCGGCCGCTTCCTGCAGAGCCTGGACCGCATCCACCGCCTCGGGCTCGCCCCCGATACTGAGACGAGGGTCACGGTACTCGCCGTACGCAACTCCATCGACGAGGTCGTGGCCGCGCGACTGGAACAGAAGCTGGCGTTCATGGGACAGATATTGGATGACCCCACGGTCCAGCAGCTGGCGGACTTGGAGGAGGAGCCGTCGGTGGCCGCTGGTCTGGCTCCAAGCGACATCGAAGCCCTGCTGAGCCACCTGGGAGGCAACCGGTAGGGGCCGCGTGCGGCAGGCGCGGCGTACTACGATCGAGACTGTGTCCTCCGAGCCCCCCGAAGCCGAATGGGCAGCCCCGGAAGGTTCCTGGGCCTCGTCCGCCGCCCGCCGTCGCAACATGCAGGCGATCCGCAGCCGCGACACAAAGCCGGAATGGCTGATCCGACGTCTGGTGCACGCCAAAGGACTCCGTTACCGCGTGTCAGCGCGGCCCCTGCCTGACCTTCGCCGGACGGCCGACTTGGTATTCCGTCCGGCGAAGGTGGCGGTATTTATCGACGGCTGCTATTGGCACGGGTGTCCGGAACACTATGTGCCACCCAGAACGAACTCCGGCTACTGGTCAGAAAAAGTGGTGCGCAACGTGACACGGGATCGGGACACTGATCAAAGGCTTCTTGAAGCGGGATGGCTCGTACTGCGGTTCTGGGAGCATGAGTCTTCAGTGACCTGTGCCGACAAGATTACCGAGATGGTCCGCAAGCGCCGGAACGTGAGTGCTTCCTGCTGAAACCGGGATTTCTAGTTGGTGGGGTTCCTCATCCAAGACGGCTGTGCCTGTGGAGTCTAGGTTGTATTCGCGGAGAAGTTCTTCCCGGTGTTCTGGCCGTAGCACTGCGGCGATCGCACGGCCTACCGCTTCCGCAACCGGTGGCGGGAAAGCATTCCCTACCTGACGGTACTGGGCTGTCTTTTTCCCCTGGAAACGCCAGTTGCGAGGGAATCCCTGAATCATGGCGGCTTGCTCAACGGTGAGCATAGGGCCGTTCTCCCTGAACAGGTCCCGCTCTGGGATGCATTTCTTGGGTTCGTTGGCCACCCCCATGGCGTCGACTCCCATGGCTGCCCAAGCATTCTTTGCTCGGGTAGGCCCGAGGTCGGCACCGCCGTGTTTCCTGGATCCCCCTACCAGGGTGGGTGCTACGCCACGACCTGCAGCGGCGGACTTCTGCGCGGCATCGAACCAGTCGTTGTAGACGTCCTCCCCGGTTCGCTCACCCGGCTTGGCTGGTTCGCCCCACTGGTTTGTGTCCCAGTACGGGCGGCACCGCTCCCGCATGGTCTTGCGGAGGGTCTCAGCGACGGTCGCTTCGTCGTCTTTGATTCCCAGTGGCCAGCAGAATTCGTTGCCGCGCTGCGTGAAATCTTCACGGATTGCTACCAGGATGGCCCTTGGGCGCAATTGAGGGACGCCATAGTCCTTGGCATCGAGCCGCCTCCACACTTTACGCATCTCAAGATCCTGAGCCGCCGGAGAAAGTGAGGTGTCGATTTTTGGGACGGTGTATCCGGCGCGGCGCAGCCGATCGAGAATCTTAGCCCGATATTCAATGAAAACCTCCGGCGGCTCAAGGATGCCGCGGACGTTCTCAATCATGATTGCTTTCGGGGTGAGTTCCTCGATGATGTTTAGTGCGGCTGGGAACAGGTCTCGTTCGTCGTCTGCCCCGAGTCGCTTTCCGGCCAGGGAAAAAGGAGGGCAGGGGACTCCGCCTGCGAAGAGATCGAGTGTCTTGTCTTTGAGGCCAAGGCTCTTGTGCGCATCTGATGTGAGGAAGTCTTTGACGTCCATTGGCTTCAAGGCCTTGGCCTTCTGTGGTGTCCAGCCGGGCCAGCTTCCGATGTTGGCCGCGAGGGTGCTGACCGCGTGCTGGTCCCACTCGACAAGCGCCAAGTGGTCAAACCCGGCATTGTGCAGACCCACGGCTTGCCCGCCGGCCCCCGCACAGATCTCGATAGAGGTCAGTGGCGAGGTGAACTGCGGTCGCTTGTGGCCGCTGGGGGGCATGCCGCTCCTTCTGAGTCTTAACCATCGTGCCGAAGAGGGCCCGTGTCGTGGACGGCCACTCCGAACCAAGATTCTCGCACTTCCCAACGGCACCAGCAGCGGGCGGTTGGCAAGACGTACGCGAGACTAACCATGGCCGTGCCGGGTGCGCGCTGGACACATGGAAATGTGTGGAGATGTGCAGGTGTGCGATGTCCGGTTTCTTAGGAGCTGCTGCCCAGGCAGGCCCCGTGGCACCCGTCGTACGCCGTGCCCGAGCCGCACCAGCACGGTACGTCTCGCTCCGGGGGCCGGCCGGTGGCGCGGCCTCGGGCTGCGAGGGTCGTCGAGTATTGGGGGAGGAGGTCGGCGTCGGCTGGGGAGGCGCCCTCCGAGGCGGCGAACGATGAACGTCTTCTGTGCGGCCTCCGGCTCGTCGTGGGACTCCGCTCCGGCCTCGGCCTCGTGACCGTACTCCCACAGGTTGGAGGCCTTCAGGGCGCGGATCAGGTGGGGGCTCTTCCGGGTCTCCGGTCCGTCCGAGGAGGACAGGAGGCGCAGCAGGGCCTCCGCGTCCTCGGGATACAGGCCGGCGGTCCGCTCCAGGCGTGCCGCTTCGGCGGTGTGGTCGACGTTCTCGGCAGGCGTG
>NZ_JBEPBI010000016.1:0-78219 GCF_040299045.1 Streptomyces sp. NPDC001027 | reverse complement strand
CAGCGCCGATGGTACTGCAGGGGGGACCCTGTGGGAGAGTAGGACACCGCCGAACTCCTTTTAGAGCTCTGGCTCTTGGGCACGCAGCCCAGGAGCCAGAGCTTTTTTGCGTTGGGGTAGGGTCAGGGGGAATCGTCGGCTCATTTCCTACTGGAGGCCCCCGGGTGGAGGTCCAGGAGACCCGTGTCCAGACAGACCGGGTCCTCACCATCCCCAACATCCTCAGCATGGCCCGCCTCGTCGGCGTGCCGCTGTTTCTGTGGCTGATCCTGAGGCCCGAGTTCGGAGGTCCGCAGAGCGACGGCTGGGCGCTCCTCGTGCTGGCCTTCAGCGGGGTCAGCGACTATCTGGACGGCATGCTCGCGCGGCGTTGGAACCAGATCAGCAGCCTCGGCCGGCTTCTCGACCCCGCGGCTGACCGGCTCTACATTCTCTCGACATTGGTCGGTCTCACCTGGCGGGAGATTCTGCCCCTTTGGTTGACGGCTGTACTGCTTCTGCGTGAGCTGGTTCTGCTGGTGATGGTGGGAGTCCTCAGGCGGCACGGCTATCCGCCGCCGCAGGTGAACTTCCTGGGCAAGGCGGCCACCTTCAACCTGATGTACGCCTTCCCGCTGCTTCTGCTGAGTGACGGAAGCGGGTGGTTGGCGTCACTCGCTGCTATTTTCGGATGGGCGTTCGCCGGATGGGGTACAACGCTGTATTGGTGGGCAGGAGTCCTCTATGTGGTACAGGTCCGCCGCCTGGTTCGAGCGGACACCTTGGCCGGCTGACCTCGCCGATTGGCCGAGCAGTGGCTCGTTGGCCCGCGGTGGAGAAGTGCGGGACAATCCGGAGGAGTGAAGTCGGCTAGACCGTCGTCTCTTTTAGGAGGACGCTTCCGACATGAAGGCCGTCGTGATGGCCGGAGGCGAAGGCACGCGCCTTCGCCCTATGACCTCGAGCATGCCCAAGCCGCTCCTGCCGGTGGCCAACCGGCCGATCATGGAGCACGTGCTGAGGCTGCTCAAAAGGCATGGGCTCAATGAGACCGTCGTTACTGTCCAGTTCCTGGCATCGCTCGTCAAGAACTACTTCGGTGACGGCGAAGAGCTCGGAATGGAGCTCAGCTATGCCAACGAGGAGAAGCCACTCGGTACCGCCGGAAGCGTCAAGAACGCAGAGGAGGCGTTGAAGGACGACGCTTTCCTCGTCATTTCCGGTGACGCCCTGACCGACTTCGACCTCACCGAGCTGATCAACTTCCACAAGGAAAAGGGAGCGCTCGTCACGGTCTGTCTGACGCGCGTGCCCAATCCGCTGGAATTCGGCATCACCATCGTCGACGAAGAGGGCAAGGTCGAGCGCTTCCTGGAGAAGCCGACCTGGGGCCAGGTCTTCTCGGACACCGTGAACACGGGCATCTACGTCATGGAGCCCGAGGTCTTCGACTACGTGGAGGCCGACGTCCCCGTCGACTGGTCCGGTGACGTCTTCCCGCAGTTGATGAAGGAGGGCAAGCCGGTCTACGGCTACATCGCCGAAGGCTACTGGGAGGACGTGGGCACGCACGAGAGCTACGTCAAGGCCCAGGCCGATGTGCTCGAAGGCAAGGTCGACGTCGAGATCGACGGTTTCGAGATCTCGCCGGGCGTCTGGGTCGCCGAAGGCGCCGAGGTGCATGCCGACGCGGTGCTCCGCGGCCCCCTCTACATCGGGGACTACGCGAAGGTCGAGGCCGGCGCCGAAATCCGCGAGCACACCGTGGTCGGATCGAACGTCGTCGTGAAGAGCGGGGCCTTTCTGCACAAGGCCGTCGTGCACGACAACGTCTACGTCGGTCAGCACAGCAATCTGCGTGGCTGCGTGGTCGGAAAGAACACCGACATCATGCGGGCCGCCCGGATCGAGGACGGCGCCGTCATCGGCGACGAATGCCTGATCGGTGAAGAATCGATCGTGCAGGGAAATGTGCGGGTCTACCCCTTCAAGACCATCGAGGCCGGCGCGTTCGTCAACACGTCGGTGATCTGGGAGTCCCGTGGGCAGGCGCACCTGTTCGGCGCACGCGGGGTGTCCGGAATCCTGAACGTCGAGATCACGCCCGAACTCGCCGTACGTCTCGCCGGCGCGTATGCCACGACGCTGAAGAAGGGATCCACGGTCACCACGGCCCGGGATCACTCCCGAGGCGCCCGTGCGCTGAAGCGGGCCGTCATCTCCGCGCTCCAGGCCAGCGCCATCGACGTACGGGACCTGGAGAACGTCCCGCTGCCCGTGGCGCGGCAGCAGACCGCGCGAGGGAGCGCCGGCGGAATCATGATCCGGACCTCGCCCGGGGTGCCGGACTCGGTGGACATCATGTTCTTCGACGGACAGGGCGCCGACCTGTCGCAGGGGAGCCAGCGCAAGCTGGACCGGGTCTTCGCGCGGCAGGAGTACCGGCGGGCCTTCCCGGGAGAGATCGGGGACCTGTACTTCCCGGCCAGCGTCTTCGACGCGTACACCGGGTCGCTGCTGCGGAACGTGGACACGACCGGCATCGCCGAGGCGGGGCTGAAGGTCGTCGTCGACGCCTCGAACGGCAGCGCCGGCCTGGTCCTGCCGAGCCTCCTCGGAAAGCTCGGGGTCGACTCGCTGACGATCAACCCCGGTCTGAACGAGGCACGGCCCACCGAGACGGGCGATCAGCGACGCTCCGGGCTGGTACGGCTCGGCGAGATCGTGGCGTCGTCGCGGGCCGCGTTCGGCGTGCGGTTCGACCCTGTGGGCGAGCGGCTCTCGCTCGTCGACGAGAAGGGCCGGATCATCGAGGACGACCGGGCGCTGCTCGTCCTGCTCGACCTGGTCGCCGCCGAGCGCCGCAGTGGGCGGGTCGCCCTGCCCGTGACCACGACGAGGATCGCCGAGCAGGTGGCGGCGTACCACGGGACGCAGGTCGAGTGGACGACGACGTCGCCCGACGACCTCACCCGGGTGGGCCAGGACGAGTCGACCATCTTCGGAGGGGACGGCAAGGGTGGTTTCATCGTCCCCGAGTTCAACAGCGTCTTCGACGGCACGGCGGCCTTCGTACGACTGATCGGCCTGGTGGCGCGCACGCAGCTCACCCTCAGCCAGATCGATGCGCGGATCCCGCGGGCGCACGTCCTGAAGCGGGATCTGGCGACCCCGTGGGCAGTCAAGGGGCTCGTGATGCGGCGGGTCGTCGAAGAGGCCGGAGATCGCTTCGTGGACACCACCGACGGCGTTCGTGTGGTGGAGACGGACGGCCGTTGGGTGATGGTCCTGCCCGACCCCGCAGAGGCCGTCACCCATCTGTGGGCGGAGGGGCCGGACGACGCGTCCGCACAGGCCCTGCTAGACGAGTGGTCGACGGTCGTGGACAGCGCCGGGCGCTGAACCGCGCGCACGCGTGCGTGCCGGACATGTGTCCCCAAGGGGGCCTGTCCGGCACGCCGGTGGGGCCATTCGGAGGTACTGGGCGCGACGTGCGACGATGTGCGGCATGCCGCAGCCGCCCCCCGTTCGGAGCACAGCCGCGCGCCCTTCGCGCCCGGACGCGTCCATGTCGCTGCTCACCAACGTCATGGACCACAGCCTCGACGACGGTTATGCCGAGGCCGCCGCCCGGAAGCAGGCGGACGGCTCCGGAGGCATGCCCAAGACGGTACGGGCGAAGCTCGGGCTGGCCGCTGGGCTGGTGCTCGCGGCCCTGGTGGTGACCGTCGGCGCCGCTCAGGCGCGGGTCGCGGCACCGGTCGTCGCCAAGGAGCGCGAGGAGCTGATCGACCGCATCGACCGTGAGACGGAGGCTGCGGACGAGCTGGAGAGCACCGTCGACAAGCTGCGGAGCGACGTGAACGCCCGACAGCAGGAGGCGCTCAAGCAGAGCGGCGGGAGCGATCAGGCCGACCTGGCCGGGCTGCTGTCGGGCGCCGTCGCGGTGCACGGCCCGGGAGTGAAGCTCGTCGTGGACGACGCCAAGGAGGCGACCACGGGCGGCAACGGAAACCCGCGTGAGACCTCCGGCTTCTCCGACACCGGGCGGGTGCGCGACCGTGACATGCAGCGCGTGGTCAACGGACTGTGGGCCTCGGGCGCCGAAGCCGTCTCGATCAACGGTCAGCGGCTGACGGCGCTCTCCGCGATCAGGGCCGCGGGTGACGCGATACTGGTCGACAACAAGCCGCTGGTGCCCCCCTACACCGTGCTCGCGGTGGGGGACGGGAAAAAGCTCAGCACCAGGTTCCAGAACAGCGCGGACGGGCTGTATCTCAACGCCCTGCAGGAGAACTACGGCATCCGGACCGCCATCTCCGTGGCGAGCGACCTCCGGCTGCCCGCCGCACCGAGCGTGATCGTACGCACAGCAAAGCCGCACACCGGGAAGGGCACATCGTGATCGCCGTACTGGGCCTCGTCGTGGGAGTCGTGGCGGGCCTGTTGGTCCAGCCCGAGATTCCGGCAGCCGTCGTCCCCTATCTGCCGATCGCCGTGGTGGCGGCGCTGGACGCCGTGTTCGGCGGGCTGCGGGCCATGCTCGACGGGATCTTCGACGACAAGGTGTTCGTGGTGTCGTTCCTGTCGAACGTGGTGGTCGCCGCGCTGATCGTCTTCCTGGGAGACGAGTTGGGCGTGGGATCGCAGCTGTCGACCGGTGTCGTCGTCGTCCTCGGCATCCGCATCTTCTCCAATGCCGCGGCGATCCGCCGGCACGTGTTCCGGGCGTGAGGGCGATGAGCGACGGGGACGAGACGCCCGAGAACCGGCTGCGCAGGGAACTGCCCGACGAGGTGCCCGTGACGCCCGAGGAGGGACCGGACCGGGAGCCGGCCGAGGCCGCGTCGAACGGCCGTCGGCGGCTCGTGGAGGGGCTCTGGCCGCCGCGGGTGACGCGGGCCCAACTCATCGTGGCCCTGCTGCTGTTCGGCCTGGGCTTCGGCCTGGCGGTGCAGGTCGCGTCCAACAGCGACAGCGGCAACGCGCTGCGTGGTGCGCGTCAGGAAGATCTTGTGCGCATCCTCGATGAACTCGGCGACCGAAGTCAGCGTCTTGAGGACGAGAAGCAAGGGCTCGAGAAGCAGCGGCAGGAGCTGGAGAACAGCTCCGACCAGGCTGAGGAGGCTCGCAAGCAGACGGTCGAGAAGGAGAGGCAACTCGGCATTCTGGCGGGCACGGTCGCTGCTCAGGGGCCCGGCATCACGATGACCATCGAGGACAGGAAGGGAGCGGTCGAGGCGGACATGCTGCTCGACGCGATCCAGGAGCTCCGCGCGGCGGGGGCCGAGGCGATCCAGGTGAACGGTGTGCGCGTCGTCGCCGACACCTTCCTGACGGAGTCGGGCGGGGGCGTGAGCGTCGACGGGAACAAGATCGACGCGCCTTACCGTTTCAAGGTCATCGGCAATCCGCAGGACCTCGAGCCGGCGTTGAACATCCCTGGCGGCGTCGTGCAGACCCTCGAAAAGGAGCAGGCCACCGTGGCCGTGGAGCGATCGGGCAAGATCGTTGTGGACGCCTTGCGAGAGGCGAAGCGGCCTGACTACGCTCGGTCGTCGGCGCCGTGAGCGGGGGGCGCATGGGGGGCGTCCGGCAGGGGCATGAGGTTGCGGGGGGTCGACGCACCGATCGGGTGGTGCGTGGTGGAAACTGTCTGGTGGGCACGGACGTTGTGAAGGTGTCCGGGTCGACCGGTGTAATCAGTCAGGGTTCGTCCTGCCCCACGGGCGGGTCTGTTTCGGTCAAGGGGAATCGCCCGTGAAGTTGTTTGCGAAGTTGTTCGGCAAGAGCCCGCGTGAGGGTGGCGACAACGCGACCGCCCGTCATCGCGCACAGCCTGATGCAGAGGGTCAGCGACCGCTGTTCAGGGACCAGGTGGCTGGTTCGGGCGGTGACGTTCCCGGAGGTCAGGGCGCGGCGTCTGTTGACCCTGCGCAGTCCGGCGGCATAGGTTTCGGCCAACCGTCAGCCTCGAGTACGGGTGGAGGGTTTTCCCCTATGTCGGCCCTGGTGTGTACGAGGTGCGGTAACCGCAACGCGGAGAACAGCCGCTTCTGCTCGAACTGTGGTGCGCCGCTGCGTCCCGGGCTGACGCCCGAGCGCGCGTCGGAGACCACCTCCACGATCTCGATCTCCGGTCTCGAGGCCTATGACTCCGAGGTCACCGGGCAGACGCAGTTGCCGGCGCTCTCGCCCGAGGCGCAGGCCGCCGTCGACGCGCTGCCGGTGGGCTCCGCGTTGCTGGTGGTGCGCCGCGGCCCGAACTCGGGCAGCCGCTTCCTCCTGGACGGCGACCTGACCACGGCGGGCCGTCATCCGCAGAGCGACATCTTCCTGGACGACGTGACGGTGTCGCGTCGCCACGTGGAGTTCCGGCGCAACCCCGACGGCACCTTCAAGGTGGCCGACGTCGGCAGCCTGAACGGCACTTACGTCAACCGGGAGCGGATCGACGAGGTCCCGCTGTCGAACGGGGACGAGGTGCAGATCGGCAAGTACCGGCTGGTCTTCTACGCGAGCCAGCGGGGTTACTGACCCGCCCCCGGGCTCTGTCCGGGGGGATCTGAGGGAAGGTCCATGCTGCAAACACCGAGGGGCGGTGCCGGAGCCGGCACCGCCGCCGCGGACGGTGTGCTGATGAGCATCGGCACCGTGCTGAACACCCTGCGGGACGAGTTCCCGGACGTCACGATCTCCAAGATCCGTTTTCTGGAGTCGGAGGGGCTCATCGAGCCCCAGCGGACCCCTTCGGGCTACCGCAAGTTCAGCGTGCGCGACGTGGAGCGCCTCGGCCACGTCCTGCGGATGCAGAGGGACCACTATCTGCCGCTCAAGGTCATCCGGGAGCATCTGGAGGCCATGGAGCGCGGCGAGGCCGCTCCGCTGCCGACCGTCGGCCGGCAGCGGGACGGGGAGCACGTCCCGGAGCCGTCGGAGGGGCCCACGGTGGCCCGGATCGGCAGGACCGAGCTGCTGGCGGCCGCGGGCATCGGTGAGGCGGAGCTCGAGGAGTGGGAGTCCTACGGGCTCGTCGCGCCTCTCGAGAACGGCGTCTACGACGCCGAGGCGGCCACCGTGGCGGCCCTCGTCGCCGAGCTCGGACGGTTCGGGATCGAGCCACGGCATCTTCGGGTGATGAAGACGGCGGCCGACCGCGAAGCCGGTCTCGTCGACCAGGTGGTCGCACCGCTCAGGCGGCACCGCAACCCGCAGACCCGGGCGCACGCGGAGGCTCGCACGAAGGAGCTCGCAGGGCTCACGGTCCGGCTGCACGCGGCGCTGGTGCAGAGCGCGCTCGGGGTGCGCCTGCCCTGAGCGGGCGGTTTCGCCGAGGGCGGATCGGTCGCCCGATCCCGGCCCGACTACCCAAACGTCCCGGGCACGGCCTAGGGTTGCTGTGTGAACGAGCTCGATGTCGTAGGTGTCCGGGTCGAGATGCCCTCCAACCAACCGATCGTGCTGCTGCGCGAAGTGGGAGGCGACCGCTACCTCCCCATCTGGATCGGACCGGGGGAGGCGACGGCGATCGCCTTCGCCCAGCAGGGCATGGCCCCGGCGCGACCGCTGACCCACGACCTCTTCAAGGACGTGCTGGAAGCCGTCGGCCAGGAGCTCACCGAGGTGCGCATCACGGATCTGCGGGAGGGCGTCTTCTACGCGGAGCTGGTCTTCGCCAGCGGCGTCGAGGTGAGCGCGCGTCCGTCCGACGCCATAGCGCTGGCCCTGCGCACCGGAACGCCGATCTACGGCAGCGACACGGTGCTCGACGACGCGGGGATCGCCATCCCGGACGAGCAGGAGGACGAGGTGGAGAAGTTCCGCGAGTTCCTCGACCAGATCTCGCCGGAGGACTTCGGCACCAGCAACCAGTAGTGACGCGCGGGGGAGCGCACACCTGCGGCGACCTGCTCGGAGTGTCCCCTAGTCCTCGGCAAATGCCGGCGGCGACTGAGAGCGTCCTACGGCTACTTCTCAGCGCATTCGGCTAGCCTTTCCCCGCGGTGAGGTGCGGGAAACCACTCCTAGGGTGATTATCACTCGGCGTGCCGAGTGTGGCGATCGTTGACGCACCCCTGGCGACTGCCTACCGTCGAGAAGGCAGGTCTAGGACGGAGGTCGGCGTGAGAAGCAGCGGCGACGGTACGGCTGGGGGTGCCCCCGGACTCGGTGTCGGGGGAAGCGGTCCGTACCCTCCCCCAAGCTCTCGGCTGCGCTCGGGCATGGGGTACCCCCAGCAGAGCGGTGCGGCCGATCACGCTCCGCAGCGACCGGCGGCCGTGCCGGGCAGCGGAGGGACGACAGCCATGGCGTCCGAGCAGATCGGCTATCGCGGTCCGACCGCTTGCGCGGCGGCGGGCATCACCTACCGGCAGCTGGACTACTGGGCGCGCACCGGGCTCGTCGAGCCGAGCGTGCGGCCCGCCCACGGGTCCGGCAGCCAGCGTCTCTACAGCTTCCGCGACGTCGTCGTCCTGAAGATCGTCAAGAGGTTCCTCGACACCGGGGTGTCGCTGCAGAACATCCGCAGCGCCGTGCAGCACCTGCGGGAGCGCGGGTTCAGCGACCTGGAGCGGATGACGCTGATGAGCGACGGCGCGACGGTGTACGAGTGCACCTCGCCGGACGAGGTCCACGCTCTGCTCCAGGGCGGTCAGGGAGTGTTCGGGATCGCCGTGGGCGTGGTGTGGCGGGACGTCGAGAGCGCGCTGTCACAGCTGCACGGGGAGCGCGTCGACACCGGGGAGACGCTCGTGGGGCCCAATCCGGCGGACGAACTGGCGCGCAGGCGCAATCGGGCGGTCTGACGCGTCCTCCCGGCGCGTTCGCACGGGCGCGGGTGCGGTGGTGCGACGTCGTTGTCAGTGGCGTGGTGCAGCATCGGACGTGTGAGAAACGCGCCCACGATCCTGCATCTCGACATGGACGCCTTCTTCGCTCAGGCGGAGCAGGCCTCCAAGCCGAGTCTGCGCGGGAAGGCCGTGGTCGTGGGGGGCCTCGGGCCCCGCGGAGTGGTCGCGACGGCGTCCTACGAGGCGCGGGTGTTCGGGGTCCACTCGGCGATGCCCATGGCCCAGGCGCGCAGGCGGGCGCCGAACGCCGCCTATCTGGTGCCGCGGTTCGCCTTCTACCGGTCGATCAGCGAGCAGGTCATGGCGCTGCTGAGGGCGCTGTCGCCGCTGGTGGAGCCGCTGAGCCTGGACGAGGCGTTCGTGGACCTGGAGGCCGGCGGGGCGGCCTGGGACGCCGATTCGGCGCGGCTGGCCGGCGTCAGACTGCGCGCTGACATACGGGCCGCCACCGGTCTCACGGGGTCGGTGGGGCTGGCCTCCTGCAAGATGCTCGCGAAGATCGCCTCGGAGGAGGCGAAGCCCGACGGCCTGGTGCTCATCGAGCCGGGCACCGAGCGGCAGCTGCTCGGGCCCATGCCGGTGCGGACGCTGCCGGGGGTGGGTCCTGCGACGGGGGACCATCTGCGGCGGGCCGGGATCACCACGGTCGACGAGATCGCGGAGGCCGGTGAGGACGAGCTGGTGCGGCTGTTGGGCAAGGCGCACGGGCATGCGCTCTACGCCATGGCGCTGGCGCGCGACGACCGGCCCGTGGTGGCCGAGCGGGAGACCAAGTCCGTGTCGGTCGAGGACACGTACGACGTCGACATCCACGACCGGGTCCGGGTGGGGCTGGAGGTGCAGCGGCTCGCGGACCGGTGCGTGCGCAGGCTCCGGGAGGCCGGACTGTCGGGTCGGACCATCGTGCTGAAGGTGCGGCGGTACGACTTCTCGACGCTCACCCGGTCCGAGACCCTGCGCGGGCCCACCGACGATCCGGCGGTGATCGGGGAGGCGGCGGCGCGGTTGCTGGAGTCCGTGGACACCACGGGCGGGGTGCGGCTGCTGGGCGTCGGCGTCAGCGGTCTGGCGGACTTCACGCAGGAGGACCTGTTCGCGCAGGCCGCGGGGGCGCACGCGGGCGAGTCCGCGCAGGCGGCGGCGGAGCCCGTCGCCGAGGAGCCGGCGTCGGCCCCGGCACCAGCTCCGGCACAGGACCCGGCGCCGGCGCCGGCCGAGCGTCAGTGGCGTCCGGGGCACGACGTGCGGCATGCCGAGCTCGGGCCCGGGTGGGTGCAGGGCAGTGGGCTGGGCCGGGTCACGGTGCGGTTCGAGACGCCGGAGTCGCAGCCGGGCCGGGTGCGCACGTTCCGCACCGACGATCCGCAGTTGGCTCCGGCGGACCCGCTGCCGCTGGTGCGGCGAAGACCGGAAGAGGGCGAGGAGCCGGCGGACGGGGCGCAGGCGCCGTCGCTGACACCCGAGAGCGGCGCAGAGTGAGGTCGTGGGGCTGTGGGGCCGTTCGGGGGACGGGGCTGGCGGGCAGTCGGAGTCAGCTGTCGTCCGTGCCCGCCAGCCGGCCGAAGTCGTGGTCCGGCAGCGGGGGAGGGGCCGCCACGTCCAGACCGTAGTGGTGGTAGAGCTGAAGCTCCTGCTCGGGGGAGAGGTGGCGGCCCACGCCGAAGTCCGGGGCGTCCTTGATCAGCGCCCGGTCGAACGGGATGTGCAGGGTCCCCTCGACCAGCTCGCTGGGCTCCAGGGGGACGAAGGCGTCGCGGGAGAACAGGCCCGTGCGGATGGCGGCCCATTCCGGCACGCCGGTCGCGTCGTCGAGGTAGACCTCGTCGACGGTGCCTATCTTCGCCCCGTTGCGGTCGAACGCCTTGCGGCCGATCAGGTTGCGCGGATCGATGTCGGTCTGCACGGGCCCTCCTCTTGGTCGCGCCTCGTCCGTAAGGACTACGAAAGAGCACATTGAGGCGAGCGGCCACTCGAGAGGCCCGTTGACCTCGCTGGTAGTCTGGCAACGGCTGCTGACCCCGTGCGGGAGAGTCCTCCGGAGACCACCGGAGGCGCCGAAGGAGCAAATCCTCCCCGGAATCTCTCAGGCTCACGTACCGCACGGACGAGGTCACTCTGGAAAGCAGGGCGGGTGCCGACGGCGTCGACGGTGTCCGCTCTCACCGACGGTGAAAGCCGGTCGTCCGCTGGCGACCGGTGAAGCTCTCAGGTTGAGATGACAGAGGGGGAGGCCGTCCGGGCACCCGCCGTGGTGACCCTCGAAGGTCGTGTCAGACCAGGAGGCCTCCGTAATGACCGCCCATCGCATTCCGCTCTCCGAGCTCGAGCAGGGAATCCCCTTCGAGCAGCGCCACATCGGGCCCGACCACGAGGCGCGGGCCAAGATGCTCGCGCACGTCGGCTACGGCTCGCTCGACGAGCTCACCGCCGCCGCGGTCCCCGACGTGATCAAGAACGCCGACGCGCTGGACCTGCCGGGCGCGCGCACCGAGGCCGAGGTGCTGGCCGAGCTGCGCGCCCTGGCCGACCGCAACCAGGTGCTCGACCCGATGATCGGTCTCGGCTACTACGGCACCTTCACGCCGCCGGTCATCCTGCGCAACGTCATGGAGAACCCGGCCTGGTACACCGCGTACACGCCGTACCAGCCGGAGATCTCCCAGGGGCGGCTCGAGGCCCTGCTGAACTTCCAGACGATGGTCGCGGACCTGACGGGTCTGCCGACCTCGGGTGCGTCGCTGCTCGACGAGGGCACGGCGGCCGCCGAGGCGATGGCGTTGTCCCGGCGCGTGGGGAAGAACAGGAAGGGCCTCTTCCTCATCGACGCGGACGTGCTGCCGCAGACCGTCGCCGTGATCGAGACGCGCGCCGAGCCGACCGGCGTCGAGGTCGTCGTCGCCGATCTGAGCGAGGGCATTCCCGCGGAGATCGCGGAGCGCGAGATCAACGGCGTGCTGGTCCAGTACCCCGGCGCGTCCGGCGCCGTGCGGGACCTGAAGGCGCTCATCGACCAGGCGCACGGGCTCGGCGCGCTCGTCACCGTCGCCGCGGACCTGCTCGCGCTGACGCTGCTGAAGTCGCCCGGTGAGCTGGGCGCGGACATCGCGGTCGGCACCACGCAGCGGTTCGGCGTGCCGATGGGCTTCGGCGGGCCGCACGCCGGCTACATGGCGGTGCACGAGAAGTTCGCGCGGAGCCTGCCCGGCCGCCTGGTGGGCGTGTCCGTGGACGCGGACGGGAACAAGGCCTACCGGCTCGCACTGCAGACGCGTGAGCAGCACATCCGGCGTGAGAAGGCGACCAGCAACATCTGCACCGCGCAGGTGCTGCTGGCCGTGATGGCCGGGATGTACGCGGTCTACCACGGCCCCGACGGGCTGCGGACGATCGCCCGGCGCACGCACCGGTACGCCGCGATCATCGCCGCGGGGCTCGAGGCCGGCGGCGTCGAGGCGGTGCACCGGGCGTACTTCGACACGCTGACCGTGCGCGTGCCCGCGAAGGCCGCCGAGGTCGTCGCCGCCGCGCGGGAGCACGGGGTCAACCTGCACCTCGTCGACGCCGACCAGGTGGCGCTCTCCTGTGACGAGACCACCGGGCGCGCCCAGGTCGCCGCGGTCTGGGCGGCCTTCGGGGTGGACGGCGACATCGCGTCGCTCGACGCGGCCGTCGAGGACGCCCTGCCCGCCGGGCTGCTGCGGACCGACGACATCCTGACCCACCCCGTCTTCCAGCTGCACCGGTCCGAGACCGCGATGCTGCGCTACCTGCGCAGGCTGGCCGACCGGGACTACGCGCTCGACCGGGGCATGATCCCGCTCGGCTCGTGCACCATGAAGCTCAACGCCACCACCGAGATGGAGCCGGTCACCTGGCCCGAGTTCGGGCAGCTGCACCCCTTCGCGCCCGCCGAGCAGGCCCAGGGCTATCTGACGCTCATCCGGGAGCTCGAGGAGCGGCTCGCGGAGGTAACCGGGTACGACAAGGTGTCGCTGCAGCCGAACGCCGGGTCGCAGGGCGAGCTGGCGGGCCTGCTCGCCGTGCGCGGGTACCACCGGGGCAACGGCGACGAGCAGCGCACCGTGTGCCTGATCCCGTCCTCCGCGCACGGCACGAACGCCGCGAGCGCCGTGATGGCCGGCATGAAGGTCGTCGTCGTGAAGACCGCCGAGGACGGCGAGATCGACGTCGAGGACCTGCGCGCGAAGATCGAGCAGTACCGGGACGAGCTGTCGGTGCTGATGATCACCTACCCGTCCACGCACGGCGTGTTCGAGGAGCACGTCGCCGACATCTGCGCCCAGGTGCACGAGGCCGGCGGTCAGGTGTACGTCGACGGCGCGAACCTCAACGCGCTCGTCGGGCTCGCTAAGCCGGGGCACTTCGGCGGCGACGTCTCCCACCTGAACCTGCACAAGACGTTCGCCATCCCGCACGGCGGCGGCGGTCCGGGCGTCGGGCCGGTGGCCGTGCGCTCGCATCTGGCGCCGTATCTGCCGAACCACCCGCTGCAGCCCGCCGCGGGGCCGGAGACCGGCGTGGGGCCGATCTCGGCGGCTCCGTGGGGCTCCGCGGGCATCCTGCCGATCTCCTGGGCGTACGTGCGGCTCATGGGCGGTGAGGGCCTCAAGCGGGCCACGCAGGTGGCGGTGCTGAGCGCCAACTACGTCGCCAAGCGGCTGGAGCCGCACTACCCGGTGCTCTACAACGGTCCGGGCGGGCTGGTGGCGCACGAGTGCATCATCGACCTGCGGCCGTTGACCAGGACGACGGGTGTGACGGTGGACGACGTCGCGAAGCGGCTCATCGACTACGGCTTCCACGCGCCGACGATGTCGTTCCCGGTGGCGGGGACGCTGATGATCGAGCCGACCGAGTCCGAGGACCTGATCGAGCTCGACCGGTTCTGCGACGCGATGATCGCCATTCGCGCGGAGATCGAGAAGGTCGGCGCGGGCGAGTGGCCGGCCGACGACAACCCGCTCGTCGGCGCCCCGCACACCGCGGCCGCGCTCGGCGACGCGTGGGAGCACGCGTACTCGCGTGACGAGGCGGTCTTCCCCGCCGGGGTGTCCGCCGCCGACAAGTACTGGCCGCCGGTGCGCCGTGTCGACCAGGCCTTCGGCGACCGCAACCTCGTCTGCTCGTGCCCGCCGCTGGACGCGTACGAGGACTGATCCGGAGCGAGTGTGGGCCCCGTCCGTCGCGGACGGGGCCCTTCGCCGTGCTACGCCGTCGCCAGGGACACCTCGGTCGACTTGATCAGCGCGATGACGTCGGAGCCCACGAAGAGACCGAGGTCGATCGCCGACTCCTTGGTGATCGCCGCGGTGAGTTCGCCGCCGTCCACGGTGATCTTCACCGAGGCCATGACCGAGCCGAGGACGAGGCCGGTGATGGTGCCGGGCAGCCGGTTGCGGATCGACAGGCCGGCGACCTGGCCGGTGGAGAGGGAGACCTCCGTCGACTTGACCAGGGCGTGGACGGCGGCGCCGGGCGCGAGGGCGAGTTGCTCCGAGGCCTCCAGGGTGATGGCCGCCGTGAGGTGCTGGCCGCCGTCGAGGCGGATCTTCACGAGGGCCATGACCTGGCCGGGTTGGACGGCCGTGACGGTGCCGGGAAGCTGGTTGCGGATGCTCAAGCTCATGGGCGTCAACGGTACGACCCCTGGGGTCTTATGGCGGGGATGCCCGCTTTGTGCCGTACTCGGTCACGCCCGGTCGATGTGGACGTTCGTCGACTTCACGCGGGCCGTCGCCTCCATGCCCACCTCGAGTCCGAGCTCCTCGACCGCCTCCCGGGTCAGTAGGGAGACCAGGCGGTGCGGCCCTGCCTGGATCTCCACCTGGGCGGCCACGTCGCCCAGCTTGATCGCGGTGACGATGCCGGGGAAGGCGTTGCGGACCGAGGTGCGGGGGGCGTCGTCCTCCGTGCTGCCGGATCGGGCGAGTTCCACGGAGAAGGCGGCGAGCGCCCTGCCGTCCACCAGGCGTCGTCCGGCCTCGTCGCGATGGGTCGTCACGCGGCCGGCGTCCGCCCAGCGGCGCGCCGTGTCGGGGCTGACGCCGAGCAGTCGTGCCGCCTGGCCGATCGTGTAGCTCTGCATGCGGTCACCCTAGGGCCGCGAGACGGTCCCGCGGGCGCGGGGCCGGTGCGCGGGCGCCGGGTGACGGGGTGTGGCGGGCGCCCGGTGACGGGGGGTGGCGGGCGCCGGTGGGGGCCGGCCCGGTGCCGGTGAGGCTGATCTCGGCCATCCTGTCGCTTCGGTCTCCACTTCGTAACGTTCGCCGTGTGATCCGAATGTTTCGCTCCGGCTTGAGACCTTCTCGGGCGGCCCTCCGTGAACAGGCCGCTGGATTCTCTGTGTTCAAGGGGTTGCCACCCGTTGGAGGGTGTCTCTAGGGTGCGGCAGCAGCGAACCTTTCTGGATCTGGTTCGAAACTTTCGATCTCTCCAAGGAGCGCATGATGGGCGACCCGGCACTCTCCCGCCGAGGCTTCCTGGCGGCCTCCGCCGCGGCCGGTCTGGGCATGACGGCGCTGAGCGCCTGCGGCGGCGACTCGGACGGGGGGTCGTCGTCGGGGACGACCACCATCGAGTGGTGGAACATCTCCACCACTCAGCCGACCAAGGACGTGTGGGCCGCACTGGCCAAGCGGTTCGAGGCGCAGAACCCCAAGGTGAAGGTCAAGATCGTCCAGCTGGAGAACGACGCCTACAAGTCGAAGATGACGGCGCTCACCGCCTCGGGGAAGCTGCCCGACATCTTCCACACCTGGGGCGGCGGTGTCCTGAAGCAGCAGGTCGACGCAGGGCTCGTCGAGGACCTCACCGACCGGACCAAGGGCTGGAACGAGGGCCTGCTGTCGGTCGCCCGGCAGCCGTATCTGATCGACGACAAGGCCTACGGCATACCGTTCGACATCGGCATGATCGGCTTCTGGTACAACAAGGCGCTCTTCAAGAAGGCCGGCGTCAGCGCGCCCCCCACCACCTGGAGCGGCTTCCTCGACGCCGTCCGCAAGCTGAAGGCCGCCGGGATCACCCCGCTCGCCCTGGCCGGCAAGGAGAAGTGGCCCGGCATGTACTACTGGGCCTACCTCGCGATGCGCACCGCCGGCGTCGACGCCCTGCAGAAGGCCGGGGACGCCAAGGACTTCACCGGCGACGGATTCGTCCAGGCCGGACAGCACCTCCAGGACCTCGTGGACCTGCAGCCGTTCCAGAAGGGCTTCCTCGGCGCCGCGTACTCCAGCCCCACCGGTCAGGCCGCCGCCGTCGGCAACGGCAAGGCGGCGATGGAACTCATGGGCCAGTGGGCGCCGGTCGTGGAGGCCGACGCCGGCAAGGGGCTGGGCGCGAACCTCGGGTTCTTCCCGTTCCCGGCCGTGGAGGGCGGCAAGGGCGTGATCACCGAGGTGTTCGGCGGCGGCGGCGGGCACGCCCTGCGCAAGGGCGCCCCGCAGGCCGCCGTCGACTTCCTGAAGTTCTTCGCCTCCGCCGCCACGGACACCGAGCTGGTCAAGAAGACCGGTGTGCTGCCCGTCGTCCCGGCCGCCGAGGGCGCCCTGACCGACCCGAACATCAAGGCCGTCCAGGCACAGCTGAAGGGCGCCACCGGCTTCCAGCTCTACCTCGACCAGGCGTACGCGCCCGCCCTCGGCCAGGAGGTCAACGACAGCGTCGCCGCCCTGATCGCCGGTTCGAAGTCACCGAAGCAGGTCAGCGAGTCGATCACCAAGGTCGCGAAGGAAGAGCAGTAGTCGGCGATGACCTCCACCTTCCTCCCGGACAAACGCAGCGGTCCGGACGTCGAACCCGTGCCCCCTGCCGTCGCCGCGGGGCGTGCGCGGGCTCGCCGACGGGCCCGGCACTGGCTCACCGCCGTCGGCTTCCAGGCGCCCGCGCTGGCGCTGTTCGGCACGCTCGTGCTGCTGCCGATGCTGTTCGCGGTGTACGCCGCGTTCTTCCGCTGGGGCGGCTTCGGCATGCCCGAGGACTTCGTCGGCGGCGACAACTTCACCCGGCTGTTCAAGGACCCTGTGTTCCTCGGCGACCTGTGGCGCTGTGTGCTGCTGGTCGGCCTCTCGCTCCTGCTGCAGCTGCCGTTCGCGCTGGCCCTCGCCGTCGCGCTGAACCAGAAGATCCGCGGCCGGGCCGTCTACCGGATGCTGTTCTTCGCGCCGTACATCCTCTCCGAGGCCATCACCGGCGTGCTGTTCAGCATGATCTTCGCCCCGGACGACGGCCTGGCCGACCACGTGCTCGGCGGCGTCGGACTGGACGGCGTGGGCGGGCAGTGGTTCGCCGACCCCTCCACCGTCATGGCCACCCTGTTCCTGGTCATGACGTGGAAGTACTTCGGCTTCCACATGATGCTCTACCTGGCCGGGCTGCAGTCCATCCCCGCCGAGCTGACCGAGGCGGCCCTGATCGACGGGGCCGGCCCCTGGCAGCGCTTCCGCAACGTCACCCTGCCGCTGCTCGCGCCGACCCTGCGGATCAGCGTCTTCCTGTCGGTCATCGGCGCGATCCAGTTGTTCGACCTGGTGTGGGTCGTCACCGCGGGCGGTCCCGACCACCACTCCGAGACGATGGCCGTGACCATGTTCCAGTACGGCTTCAAGCGCTACCAGGTCGGCTACGCCAGCGCGATCAGCGTCGTCATGTTCGGCATCTGCCTCGTCTTCGCCCTCGCCTACCAGCGGTTCGTGCTCCGCCGCGACCTCCAGGGCGCCACCACGACCATGCGAGGAGGCGGCGCGTGAGCATCGCCAAGACCGACCGCGGCACGAACCCCAGGACACGGCGGAGCGTGCGCGGGGCCGGCCGGAACCTGCCGCTGCACCTCGTCCTCGGGATCGTCGGCCTGGTGATGGCCGTGCCGCTCGTGTACGCCGTGCTGTCCGGGTTCAAGTCCACCGACCAGCTCTCGCGCAACCCCATCGGCCTGCCCGACCCGTGGGTGCCGTCCAACTACACCGACATCCTCGGCGCCGGCTCGTTCTGGCGGCTGGTCGGCAGCAGCACCCTCATCGCGGTCGGGACGACCCTGGTCGTCGTCTCGGTGTCCGCGCTCGCGGCGTTCTCCTTCGCCCGCTTCGCCTTCCGTGGCCGAGAGGTGCTGTTCACCCTGTTCACCATGGGGCTGATGTTCCCCTTCGCGGTGGCGGCCCTGCCCCTGTTCCTGCTGCTGCGCTCCATCGGGCTGCTGGACAACCCCCTCGGGGTGATCCTGCCGCAGGCGGCGTTCGGGCTGCCGATGACGATCGTCATCCTGCGCGGGTTCTTCCGTGAGATACCCGCCGAGCTGGAGGAGGCGGCCACCCTCGACGGCTGCGGTCCCTTCGGCTTCTTCTGGCGGATCCTGCTGCCCATGGCCAGGCCGGCCCTCGGCACGGTCTCGGTCCTCGCCGTGGTCGGCAGCTGGAACAACTTCCTGCTGCCGCTGCTGGTGTTCAACGAGCCCACCTGGTGGACCATCCCGATCGGGGTCCAGCAGTTCCAGGGGCAGTACTCCGCCGAGTACGCGCGCGTCTTCGCCTATCTCGTCCTGGCCATGGTGCCCGCCCTGGCCTTCTACTCCGTCGCCGAGCGCCAGCTCGTCGGCGGCCTCTCCGCCGGCGCCACGAAGGGATGACCCGCGCCCGCGGACCCGTACGGCTCGCCCACCCGCCCACCGTGAGGAGTCGCACCATGCCCAGCACCGCCCGCACCCGGTTCAGACTCGCCGGCGCCCTCGCCGCCGTCCTGGTCGCCGCCGGCGTGGTCACCGGACCGGCCGCACAGGCCCACGAGCAGCCCGCGCACGGAAAACCGACCCGCGCCACCCTCGCGGACCTCGCCCAGCGGCACGGCCGCTACTTCGGCAGCGCCACCGACAACCCCGAACTCACCGACACCGCCTACACGAAGATCCTGGGCCACGAGTTCGACATGATCACCCCGGGCAACGGCATGAAGTGGTACGCCACCGAGCCCCGGCAGGGCGTCTTCGACTGGACCGCCGGCGACCAGATCGCCGACCTCGCGCGCTCCCACCACCAGAAGGTCCGCGCCCACACCCTGGTCTGGCACAGCCAGCTGCCGGACTGGCTGACGACCAAGCAGTGGACGGCCGACGAGCTGCGGGCCGTGCTGAAGAACCACATCCAGACCGAGGTCCGCCACTACCGGGGCAAGGTCTACGCCTGGGACGTCGTCAACGAGGCGTTCAACGAGGACGGCACCTACCGCGAGACGATCTTCTACAAGACCCTCGGCCCCGGCTACATCGCCGACGCCCTGCGCTGGGCGCACCAGGCCGACCCGAGGGCGAAGCTCTACCTCAACGACTACAACATCGAGGCCGTCGGCCCGAAGAGCGACGCCTACTACGCCCTGGCCCGGCAGCTGAAGGCGCAGAAGGTCCCGCTCGACGGCATCGGCCTGCAGGCCCACCTAGCCCTCCAGTACGGCTATCCGACGACCCTCGAGAACAACCTGCGCCGCTTCTCACGGCTCGGTCTGGACACCGCGCTCACCGAGGTCGACGTCCGGATGCTGCTGCCCGCGACCGAGGAGAAGCTGGCCCAACAGGCCGACTGGTACCGGGACATGACCAAGGCGTGCCTCGCGGTGCGGCGGTGTGTCGGCATCACGATCTGGGACTACACGGACAAGTACTCGTGGATTCCGGCGTTCTTCCCCGGCGAGGGCGCGGCCCTGCCCTGGGACGAGCAGCTCGCGCCGAAGCCGGCGTACCAGGCGATCCGGGAGGCGCTCAGCTAGCCCCACGGGGCGGCGCGGTGCTGGCCCGCACCACCAGCTCCGTGCCCAGTTCCACCCGCGGCGAGTCGGGGCGCTCGCCGCGGGCCAGGCTCAGGACCGTGCGGACGGCGAGTTTGCCCATCTCGGCCAGGGGCTGCCGGACGGTGGTCAGGGGCGGGGCCGACCAGCGGACCTCCGGCAGGTCGTCGAAGCCGACCACGCTCATGTCCTCCGGGGTGCGCAGACCGCGCCGGCGCAGTGCCTCGATCGCCCCGAGCGCCATCTGGTCGCTGGCCGCGAACACCGCGGTCGGCGGTTCGGGCAGGTCGAGCAGGGCGTTGCAGCCGGTGAAGCCCGACTCGGGGTGGAAGTCCCCGGGGACGACGAGGGCGTCGTCGACGGCGAGGCCGGCGGCCTCCAGGGCGGCCCGGTAGCCGTCGAAGCGGGCGCGCGAGCACAGCAGCCGGGGCGGGCCCGCGATCAGGCCGATCCTGCGGTGGCCCAGCGACAGCAGGTGCTCGGTGGCCGCGAGCCCACCGGACCAGTTGGCCGCGCCGACGGTCGCCGTGTCGGCGGCGGGGGAGCCGGTCGGGTCGACGACGACCAGCGGAACGCCCAGCACGCGCAGCTGCTCGTGGAGGGTGGGCTCCAGGGCCGAGGTGACCAGGACGACGCCGTCGGAGGCGCGCGAGCGCAGGTTGCGCATCCACTCGCGGGCGTCGCCCGAGCGTCCGTGGATCGCCGACACCACCGTGCCGACCCCGGCGGCGTGGGCGGCCTCCTCCACCCCGCGGATGATCTCCACCGCCCACGGGCTGTCGAGGTCGTTGAAGACGAGGTCGAGCAGGGAGGCGCGGGTCGGCGCCGAGGCGGGTCGCCTGCGGTAGCCGTGCAGCTGCAGCAGGTCCTCGATCCGGGCTCGGGTCCGCGGCGACACGTCCGAGCGGCCGTTGACCACCCGGGACACGGTCGGCACCGAGACGCCGGCCTGCCGGGCGATCTCCGTGATCGTGACCCTGACCTCGATCGGGGACGCGGGCGTCGCATCGTCCGTCGTCACTGCCCACCTCCGCCGTCATCCGCTCCGGACGCCGCCGCCGAAACTTCCAGGAGTCTTCCGGAAAAAACGCCGCCGCGGGAGACGTCAACGGCGTCGTGTCGTGCGGAGACCGGCAGGTTACCCGCAGTGACCGGCTGCGGACACGCGTCGGGGCCGGTTCGCAGTGGTCCTGCGGCCGGCCCCTTCAGTCAGCGGACGGCGGTCCCGCGCCGTCCGTCGGGTACTGCGCCTGTCCGGTCTTCGCCGGACAGGAGGCCTAGGCGGCGGTCACGACCCGGTGGGGGGCGATGACCTGGCCGTCCGGCAGGAGCTCACCGGTGTCCTCGAAGAGCAGGACGCCGTTGCACAGCAGGCTCCAGCCCTGTTCCGGGTGATGCGCCACGAGGCGGGCGGACTCCCGGTCGGCTGAGGTCGCTGGCGGGCACGGTGGCTGGTGCTGGCACATGGGTGGGAACTTCCGCTCTGGCGTGAGTTGTGAGATGGATGTGGTGTCTGTCCCGCGGCGTGAAACGTCGTTCATGGCCGCCCCCCGTTGTGATAAGTCGGTCGGAACCAGTGTTGCCCCACGGAGGTCGATCCGCAGGGATTTCGCGTCACCGCTTCTCACAGGTTCAGGACGCGTCACCCACGCGGGCGGTTCATCGCCACCGCACCGTCCCTTCGGATGGTTCCCTATGGCCGGATGGGGCTACGTCGGGTCCTGGTCCGCACGGCGGTGCGCGGCGCCGTTACCCGTCGGGCACGTGGGTGCGCAGCGCCGTACCCCGTCGCCGGGTCGCGGTGACGGGGCACGGGGGCCGGTGCGGGGGCGGCCGGGGTCAGGCGGGCGAGCCGAGGAGCGGGGGCGGCGCGGGCGTGACGCGGAGGGTGAGCACCGGGAGGAGCTCGGCCACCCGGTGCGGGCGGTGGGCGGCGATCCCGGGCGGTGCGGGGGCCAGCGGAACCAGCAGGTCGGCCGGGTCGGGATGCCCGGTGGTGCCGTCCGACGCGCTGTCGCCGTGCAGCCACAGCGTGAGCATGTAGAGCCCCGGTACCGACAGCAGCCGTGCCTGGCAGTGCTGGGCGACCGACTCGGCCTGGCGCAGGGCCCGCTCCGTGGAGGCGATGTAGGGGCCTTCGAAGAAGTGCGAGAACGCCCAGCCGTCAGGGGTGAGCCGGGTCTCGGCGGCGGCGACGGCCCGGTCGCCGCAGCGGATCAGGAAACGCCAGCCGGCCAGCCGGGTCTCGGCGAGGCCTTCCGGGGTGATCGCGTCCAGGACGTGCAGAGGCAGGGGGAGGTCGGGGACGGCGTCCTGCTGGGCAGTGCGCAGGGACGGCGTACGGGCCTCGCGGACGGCGGTGGGGGAACCGAGTGCCGTGAGGACCGAGCGCAGGGCGGGCGCGGGAGCCGGGGGGACATGCAAAGGCATGGTGGGTCGCCTCTCAATTCGACAGGCACGGTGGCGCGAGGGCGTGGGCGGACGGCGCTGTCAGCTAGCTCTCGAGGTCGGAGAGGCGGGGGCCTGGTCTGGGGGAGAGTGCGGGGGTGCGCGAGCGGCCTGCCGTCTCCTCGACGACAGGCTCCTTCGACCGTGGGCGCCAACCTTCTCTGCCTTGTTTGCGGAGTTTATACGACACGTGTTCAGACTGTGTTTCGTCTAGTCGATTCCGGGACACTCGGCAAGGGTTCTGCCGGTCGGCGATACGTGTGAAAAATCCCGATTCCGAGTGGGTCGCTCCTCGATGACCTCGGGTGGTGCCACGTCGAACGGTCGGCCCATTCTCGTCGGCGTTTTTCACGAGTTCCGGATTTCAACCGACGGGCGTCCGGCGGCATGCCCGGTGAATGTGCCACCGGTTACTTCCGGTGGCTTCGGGTCGGCGTGACGGCTGATGCCTCCCGTCGGGGACGTTATCGATCGGCAGGGCTGGGCATCATTGCACCTGACCCCGGGACCACCGGCGGCCGCGCCGTCGGCCGCCACGCGAGGAAGGACGCTTCGATGGGGGAGAAGGTCGTGGCAGGCGCGTTCGACCTGTCCGATCGTCAGGACTACCGGGACAAGCTCCGGAAGTGTCTGACGGGGCTCGAGCGGCTCCTGGCCCAGAAGCGCTTCGATCGGCCCAAGAACTTCATGGGTCTCGAGATCGAACTGAATCTCGCGGGTGCCGACGGCCTGCCGAAAATGCTGAATGGCGAGGTGCTGGAGCGCATCGCGAGCCGTGATTTCCAAACAGAACTCGCCATGTTCAACCTGGAAGTCAACATAGCCCCACACCGATTGGACGGCCGGGTATTCGATCGACTTGCAGAGGAAATCAGTACGTCACTGGCATATGCCCACCGAAAGGCGGGCGAGGTCGACGCGGGAATCGTGATGATCGGTATTCTGCCGACTCTCGACCGTGACGACCTGGTCTCGTCGAACCTGTCGGACGTCGATCGCTACACCCTTCTCAACGACCAGATCGTGGCCGCCCGCGGAGAGGACTTCGCCCTGGAGATCGACGGGGTGGAGCGGCTGTCGTGCACCTCGAAGTCGATCGTGCCGGAGGCGGCCTGCACCTCCGTGCAGCTGCATCTGCAGGTGACGCCGGGCCGTTTCGCCGCCGTGTGGAACGCGGCGCAGTCGGTCGCCGCCGCGCAGATCGCCGTCGGCGCCAACTCGCCCTTCCTGTTCGGCCACGAGCTGTGGCGGGAGTCGCGGCCCCCGCTCTTCCAGCAGGCGACCGACACCCGGCCGCCGGAGCTCCAGGCGCAGGGCGTACGGCCGCGGACGTGGTTCGGGGAGAAGTGGATCAGCTCGGCGCAGGAGCTGTTCGAGGAGAACGTGCGCTTCTTCCCGCCGCTGCTGCCGATCTGCGACGACGAGGAACCGCTCGACGTCCTCGACGCGGGCGGGGTCCCCTCGCTCGCCGAACTCGTCCTGCACAACGGCACGATCTACCGCTGGAACCGGCCCGTCTACGGCATCGCCGACGGCGTCCCGCACCTGCGCGTGGAGAACCGCGTCCTGCCCGCCGGACCGACGGTGACCGACGTGATCGCGAACGCGGCCTTCTACTACGGCGTCGTCCGGGCGCTGGCGGAGGAGTCCCGGCCGGTGTGGTCCCGGCTGCCGTTCGAGACGGCCGAGGCCAACTTCGACGCCGCGTGCCGGCACGGGATCGAGGCCCGGCTGCTGTGGCCGCGGCGCGGGCGGCTGGGCGGCCTGGTCGAGGTCGACGCGGTGAGCCTCGTACGCGACGAGCTGCTGCCCCTGGCCGAGGCGGGGCTGGACGCCTGGGGGATCGAGCCGGCCGACCGCGATCTGTACCTGGGAGTCATCGAGGAGCGGTGCCGGCGACGGACCAACGGCGCGTCCTGGCAGGTGGCGACCTTCCACCGGGCGGTGGAGGCCGGTCTGTCGCGGGACGCCGCACTGGCGGCGACCACTCGGCAGTACGCGGAGCTGATGCACGCCGGCGAGCCGGTGCACACCTGGCCAGTGGGGCTGCCCGAGCTTGCGCCGAGCGCCTGACGCCTGAGCCGGCGACGGATCGAGCGCCCGATGCCCGGGCGCCCGACACCTGCGCGGTCGAGCGGCTGACGCCCGAGGACGGGGGTCGCTGCCGCCTGCCCCGCACGGATCGGGCAAGCTGTGACCTCCCACGACGGTGACGTCCCTGCTGGGCGGCCGACGGCGGCACCGCGCCGCACGGCCCGCGAAACGCAGGGGCGCTCTGTACGGGGCGCCCGTCCCTCGTCGTCCTGCCCCGCCGGCCCTCACAGCTTCGTTCGAGAGCCTGGCGGGGCGGCGCCGGGATGCGGGGTCGGCAACCGGAGGCAGGTGTGCAGGTGGAGGCAGGGTCGTTGGCTGATTCTTTTCCGCGGGAACAGCTCTCGCGACGGATTTTCCGTGACGAGACGCTGCTCGTCCTGGGGCTCTCGCTCGGTGCGAGCGGTGTGTCCGCCCTGATCAGTTTCGTCGGCTCGGTCACCAAGCCGGGGGGCCTGAAGGACCAGGCGGCGACCCTCAACGCCTCCGCAGCGCCTGGCCGGCCATGGCTCGACCTCGCCTGGCAGCTGTTCGGGATCGCCACGGCGCTGGTCCCGGTGGCCCTCGTGGCGCACTTCCTGCTGCGCGAGGGCCAGGGTCTGCGCACGCTCGGCTTCGACCGCACCCGGCCCTGGCCGGACCTCGGCCGCGGGGCCGCCGTCGCGGCGGTGATCGGCAGCACCGGCATCGCCTTCTACCTGGCGGCCCGGGGACTCGGCTTCAATCTGACGGTGGTGCCGGAGGCGCTGCCCGACGTGTGGTGGAAGTACCCGGTGCTGGTGCTGTCCGCGCTGCAGAACGCGATCCTCGAAGAGGTCATCGTCGTCGGGTATCTCCTGCGCAGGCTGGGCCAGTTGGGGTGGACGCCGGGCACCGCGCTGGTGGCCAGCGCCGTGCTGCGCGGCTCGTACCACCTCTACCAGGGCATCGGCGGGTTCATCGGCAACATGGTGATGGGCGTGGTGTTCGTCTACCTCTACCGGCGCTGGGGCCGGGTGGGGCCCCTGGTGGTGGCGCACTCGCTGCTCGACATCGGGGCCTTCGTGGGATACGCGCTGCTGGCGGGGAAGGTGGGGTGGCTGCCCACGGCGTGAGCCGCGAGCCGTGAGCCGCGAGCTCAGACCAGCAGCTCGCCCTCGATGACGGTGACCGCGCGACCGGTCAACAGGGTGCGGTCCCCGATCAGTTCGGTCCGCACGCGGCCGGAGCGCGGGGAGGCCTGCAGACCGGTCAGCGCGGTGCGGCCGAGGCGACCGGACCAGTACGGGGCGAGAGCGGTGTGAGCGCTGCCCGTCACCGGATCCTCGTCGATGCCGACGTTCGGGAAGAAGCAGCGGGAGACGAAGTCGTATCCCCGGGCGGGGTCCTCGGCGCGGGCGGTGGCGATGACGCCCCGGCGCGAACAGGCGGCGAGGGCCCTGTGGTCCGGCCGGAGGGCGCGCACCGTCTTCTCGTCGGCCAGCTCGATCAGCAGGTCGCCGACGTGCGGGCCGGTGTCGAGGCAGGCGAGCGGTTCGGCGCCCAGCGCTCCGGCCAGGGCCGCCGGGACGTCCACCGAGGTCAGCGGGGCGGTCGGGAAGTCCAGGGTGATCGAACCGTCGTCGGCGGGCGTGGCCACGAGGACGCCGCTGCGGGTGGCGAACCGGACCGGTCCGGCGTGCACGCCCGTCGTGTGCAGGACATGAGCCGTGGCCAGCGTGGCGTGTCCGCACATGTCGACCTCGGCGGCGGGGGTGAACCAGCGCAGCGCCCAGTCCGCGTCGCCGCCCTCGGGGAGGGGATGCGCGAACGCCGTCTCGGCGTGGTTGATCTCCAGGGCCACGTCCTGGAGTCGGCCGTCCTCGGGGAAGGCGTCCAGGAGCACGACCCCGGCCGGGTTGCCGGCGAAGGGGTGTTCGGTGAAGGCGTCGACGATTCGCATCCGCATGCCGGTGACGTTACGAGGCGGGCGGCGTCGCCGGCCAAGGCCAATCCGCGGTGGGTGGCCCGGTTTCGGTGGGCCGGCGGCCGGGAGGGGGCGGCGACCGGCCCTGCGGGCCGCCCCTGGCCCTCCGCCCCTCTGGCCCTCCGGTCGTGCGGCCTGGGGGCCCTGCGCTCCCGCGGCCCTGTGGCCCCGGGGCCGGCGCGGCGGGGGCGTGGCCGGGCCCCGGCACCGCACCCCTACCGTTTGGCGTCGTCGCAGGTCAGCCGCATCGTCGGCGTAGGGCTCCGCACCTGGCCGCGAGGCTCTCGTGGAGCGCCCGCGGTGCATCCCTGGGATGCTGGGAGGAGCGTTACGCGTGACCTGACGACCTGGGCGGTGAGCGCCATGGCCGGGCTCGAGGAGAGCGATGCGCGACCGACGGGGCCCTTCGTGCCTGCGGGCCCCTACGCCGATCCCCAGGGAGACCCGTTCCTGCGCACGCGGTTCGTCGTCCCGGCCCGTCCGGTGACGTTTCTGCGGCGCGAGCGGCTGGCCGGACACCTCGACGGGGCTCTTCAGACGCCGCTGACCATGGTCAACGGCGCGGCGGGCGCCGGAAAGACCCTGCTGGTCGCCGACTGGGCCGCGGCACGCGAGCATCCCGTCGCCTGGCTCACCACCGACGCTGCGGGACAGGGCCCGGGGATGCTGTGGGCGTACCTGCTGGAGGCCCTGCGCGCCGCCGGAACCGAGCTCCCCGCCGAGATCGGCTGCCCCGCGGACGCGAGCCGGGTGCCCGCCGCGCTGCTGGCCCGGCTGGCCGCCGAGCTGAGCGCCCGGGACCGTCCCGTGATCGTCGTGCTCGACGAGTACGACCGGGTGGTCGACCCGGAGATCGCCGAGCAGCTGGAGTTCGTCCTGCGCCACGCGGGCGGAGGCCTGCGCCTGATCCTCGTCACCCGCACCGAGCCGCTGCTGCCGCTGCACCGCTACCGGGCGGCCGGCGAGCTGACCGAGATCAGGGGAGCGGAGCTGGCCTTCACCGGCGAGGAGGCGGCCGAGCTGCTGGCACTGCACGGGCTGCGGCTCCCGGCGCACGCGGCGCAGGCGCTGGTGGACCGCACCCGGGGCTGGGCCGCGGGGCTGCGGCTGTGCGCCCTCGCCGCGCGCGAGAGCACGGATCCGGAGACGTACCTGAAGAAGTTCGAGGCCGACCGCACGGCGGTCGCCGACTTCCTGCTGGCGGAGGTGCTCCGGCGGCAGCCTCCCGAGACGCAGGACCTGCTGCTGCGGGTCAGCGTCCTCGACCGGTTCCGTCCCGGCCTGGTGAACGCGCTGACCGGGCGTGCCGACGCCGAGCCCATCCTGGCCGGGCTGCATCGGGAGAACGCGTTCGTCGAGCACCTGGAGCGCGACTGGTACCGCCTGCATCCGCTGTTCGCGGAGATCCTCCGTGCCCATCTGCGGATGCGCTCGCCCGGCCTCGAGCCCGAGCTGCACCGGCGGGCCGCGCACTGGCTGCGCGGCTCCGGATCCCTCGCCGCGACCCTGAACCACGGTGCGGCCGCGGGCGACTGGGAGTTCGCCGCGGGCGCGCTGGTCGACGACCTCGCGATCGGCTGGCTCTTCACCGGACTGCGCGTCGACGCGCTCGCCGCGCTGTTCGCCGGGATGGGGCCGGAGGCGGCGAGCCCCGCCGCCCACCTCGTCCGCGCGGCACGCGAGCTGTCCCTGCACGAGCTTGAGCGCGGCCAGGCGCATCTGCGTCACGCGGAGCGGACGCTGGACGAGGTCGGGCGCGGGCTGCTGGACGGGGCACGCGCCGGGGCCGATCCCACGGAGGAGCAGCCCGAGCTGGCGGCGGCACGGTTGAGCTGCGCCCTGCTCGAGGCGCTGGCCGCCCGGCTGACCGGTGCGCCCGCCCGGGCCGAGCTGGCCGCTGCGGCGGCCGACACGCTCCGCCACGAGGTCCCCGCCGAGCTGCTGGAGAAGCACCCCGAGCTCACCGCACTGCTGCTGGCCCACCTGGGTTCGGCGCGGCTGTGGGCCGGGCGGTTCGAGGAGGCGTGCGCCGCCCTGACCAGCGTGGCCGGTTCCGCCGCGGGGGCCGCCACGGCACTCGCGCGCGAGGACGCCCTGGGCCGACTGGCCCTGATCGACTACCTCGACGGCTGGCCCGGCAGGGCGGAACGCAGGGCGCGGGCCGCCGCGGCCGAGACCGAGCGGTACGGCCTGCCCCAGTCGTCCGGCTCCGGCATGGCGAGGCTGGTCCTGGCCGCCGTGGCCGTCGAAGGCGACGACCTGGCCCGGGCCCGGACGCTGCTCGACGAGACCGCCGAGTCGCCCTCCGCGTGGTGCGACCCGGTCATGGAGTCGGTCAGGGCGATCGCCGCCGCCCGGCTGCACCTGGCCCGGGGCGACACCAGGGCGGCGCTCGCCGTGGCGGAGCCGGCCGTTGAGGCCGCCGTGCCCTCGCCCTGGGCGCAGGGGCAGACAGCGCTCGTCGCGTCCGCCGCGCATCTCGCCGAGGGGCGTCCCGAGACGGCGGTCGACGTGCTCCTGGCGGTCCCGGAGGCGCAGCCGGCCTGCGAGGTCGCCGCCGCCCGCGCCCAGCTGGCCGCCGGACGGCCGAAGGCGGCGATCGACCTCCTCGACGCCGTGCGCCAGGAGGGACGCTTCGGGCCGGCGGTGATCGTCCGGGCCCTGCTGGTGCGGGCGCAGGCGGCCAGCGAGGCGGGGGACGCGGCCGCCGCGCACACACTCGTCGGCCAGGCCCTGCGCGAAGCACGCCGCGACGGCCTGCGCCGGCCCTTCGCCGAGGCCGGACCGTGGATCCGCCGCTTCCTCGCCCCGGCGTCGCTGCGGGGGACGGCAGGAGACTGGCTCCACCCGGGTGCGCCGCCCTCCGGCGACCGGCCGCCGCCGCTGGTGGAGGAGCTGAGCGGACGCGAACGGGACGTGCTGCGCAGGCTGGCCCTGACGATGTCGACGGAGGAGATCGCCGCCGACCTGTACGTATCCGTGAACACGGTCAAGACGCACCTCAAGAGCGCCTACCGGAAGCTGGCGGTCAACCGCCGCAACGAGGCGGTGCGCCGGGCCCGCGAACTCGACCTGCTCTGACGGCGAGGCTGACCCGGCGGGGCCGGGCGGGGCCGGGCGGAGCGCGGCGAAACGAGGGCGGCCGGCCGTGGCGAGGGCGGGCGGCCGCCTGCGGCGAGGGCGGTGGCCGGCGCGGGCCCGTCGACTGCTCCCGGGGACGGACGGCGTCGCCGGGCAGTCGACCCCGGACTCGCCCGTGGTGGGTGAGGCGAGGGCGGGGCCGCCCGGCTTCCATGAACCTGTGGACACCGTGACTCGCTGGCGCGCTCTGATGGTCCTCGGCACCGCCCAGTTCCTGATGGTCCTGGACACCTCCGTCATGAACGTCTCGATCAGTCAACTGGTCGAGGACTTCGACACCGAGGTGACGGCCATCCAGGCGGTCATCACCCTGTACGCCCTGGTGATGGCGGCCTTCATGATCATCGGGGGTCGGCTCGGCGACATCCTCGGCCGGCGCCGGCTCTTCCTCCTCGGCCTCGTCGTCTACGCCACGGGCTCGGCCCTCACCGCTGCCGCGCCCACCCTGTGGGTCCTCACGCTGGGCTGGTCGGTCATCGAGGGACTGGGCGCCGCGATGGTCCTGCCCGCCATGGCGGCACTGGTCGCGGAGTCCTACCGGGGGCGGGACAGGGCCGTCGCCTACGGGGTGATCGGCGGGCTCGCCGGCGCCGGGATCGCGGTCGGTCCGCTGCTGGGCGGCTGGGTGACTACGTACCTCACCTGGCGTCTGGTCTTCGCCGGCGAGGTCGTCGTCGTGCTCGTCGTGCTGTGCTTCCGCAAGGCGGTCACGGAGTCGCCCCGAACCGGAACACGACCGCGTCTGGACGGCGTCGGCGCGGTGCTGTCGGCGGCCGGGCTGGCGCTCGGGGTGCTCGGCGTCCTGCAGAGCGGCACCTGGGGCTGGCTCAGGCCCCGTAACCCGCCCTTCACCGTGCTCGGATTCTCGCCGACCGTGTTCGTCGTCGCGGCCGGAGCGGGTGTGCTGGCCGCCTTCGTGCACTGGGAACGGCGCAGGGCGGCCCGGGGCGCCGATCCCCTCGTCCACCTCGCGCTTCTGCACCGGCCCGTGCTGAGATCGGGCCTGCTGTGCCTGCTGAGCCAGAACCTCATCCTCCTCGGCCTGTTCTTCACGATCCCGCTGTATCTGCAGGTCGTGCAGGGCTTCGACGCCTTCGAGACGGGCCTGCGGCTGCTCCCCGTGTCGATCGCCATGCTCGTCGCCTCCACGTGCGCCGCCCGGCTGGGCCGGGTCGCGGGAGCGCGGCGGGTGGTGCGACTCGCGCTGCTGATCCTCGCCGGGGCCGTCGTGTGGCTGCTGGCCACCATCGACCCCGTCATCGACGACGCGCAGTTCGCCGGGGCGATGGCGTTGCTCGGCGTGGGCATGGGTCTGCTGGCCTCGCAGCTGGGCAACGTCGTCCAGTCGAGCGTGGGCGAGGACGAGCGCAGCGAGGTGGGCGGACTGCAGTTCACGGCGCAGAACCTGGGCTCCGCGCTCGGCACCGCGCTCATCGGCTCGCTGCTGGTCGGAGCCCTGGCACAGGCCTTCACCACCCGCGTCGAGAGTCACCCCCAGCTGTCGCAGGAGACCAGCCGCCAGGCCGGAGTCGCCCTGGAGGCGGGCATCAGCTTCGTCCCCACCGATCAGGTGCGCGCCGCCGCCGAGGACGCCGGACTGCCGCAGGCCGAGGTCGACGCGCTGACGGACTCCTACGCCTCGGCGCAGCTCGACGGGCTGAAGGCGGCCATCCTCGCCGCCGGCGGGATCACCCTCGCCAGTCTCCTGGTCACGTCGCATCTGCCGACCGCCGGTACCGGACGTCCTGCGCAGTCCCGGGGCGGCGCGCCGCGGGGTCCCGCCGACGCGTCACGTTGACGGTCCGAACCGCTCGACGTGCCGGAGTCGTCCTCGATCGCACGATCGCCGAAGGGAGGCCGTCATGACCGGGACGGGACACGGCGAGGCGGCCCGGGCCCGTGCCGCCGAGCGCCGGGCGAACGCCGACTACACCGGCGGCGTCTACGGATCCATGCTGGCCTCCTCGGTCGTCGTCGGGGCGGGCGCCTGGGGGTCGTTCCCCCGCCTGGAGCTCATGCTGCTGCTGTTGCTCACCGGCCTCGTGTTCTGGATCGGGCATGTCCACGCCCAGCTGTTCGGTGCGCGGCTGGCGCAGCGCAGCCTGGACCGCCGGGTCGTGCTGCAGGTCTGCCGCGACGAGTGGCCGATCGTCAAGGCCGCGATACCGCCGGCCGTCGCCGTGGCCGTCAGCCCCCTGCTCGGCCTCGACCTGTCGGGCACGTTGTGGTTCGCGCTGGCGGTCGCCGTCGCCGGGCAGGTGGGCTGGTCGGCTGCGGCGGCGCGCCGGGCCGGCGGCTCCTGGCGTCTGGTGTCCACCGCGGCCTCGGTGAACCTCGTGCTCGGCCTGGTGATCATCACCTTCAAGCTGTTCCTGACGCACTGACGTGCCGACGTGCTGGCATGCCGACGTGCCGACGTCATGACGCACCGTCGTTCCAGCGGGTGACGGCGGCGCGGGCGGGACGCCGACTCACCTGCACCGGGTGAGGCCCAGGGCTTCACCGGGGCGGACCATCGCGGTAGAGGGCGCGGTTCGCCTGTCCCAGGCCATCCCGGGGAGAGAGCCCATGCGCTACGAGATCCGTGTGGAAGGACAGATGTCGGACACGCTGACCAGGGCGTTTCCGGAGCTGGAGCATGTGGTCATGTCCGGCCAGACGGTTCTGTTCGGGTGGGTGATCGACGAAGCGCATCTGTACGGGCTGCTGGCCCGCTGTCAGTCCCTGGGGCTGCGCGTCATGGAGATGCGCCAGCTGCCCGAGTGAGGCGCCGGGCGTGCCGTCCCGGCCGGGCGCGAGGAGGAAGTCATGAGCGTGCCGCACGGTTCCGCACCGCAGTCCGCACCCGACCCGCTGTCCGGCGGTCGCGACGGCCGGGGGGACGACCGGTCCGCCCGCGGGCCCGCGGGCGGCGATCCCGCCGACGTGCTGGGCGCCCTCGGGCGCTCCTGGACGTGGATCCTCGGATCGGCGATCGCGGCGTTCGTGCCGGGCCTGCTGATCCTGGTCTGGCCGGACGAGACCCTGCACGTCCTCGCCGTGCTCATCGGCCTGTACCTGCTGGTGACCGGCGTGTTCCGGTTCGTCTCCGCCTTCGGCGGCGGCGACCACGGCGAACGGGTCACCGGGCTCCTGCTGGCCATGCTCTACGTCGTCGCCGGGGTGCTGTGCCTGCGGCACCCGATGCAGACCATCGCGGCGCTCTCGCTGATCGTCGGCGTCCTGTGGCTGGTGTCGGGCATCCTCACCCTCTACACCGCTCTCGCCGCCAAGGACCTGCCGCACCGGGGCGTCGTCATCGGCGCGGCGGTGTTCGCCGTCGTCGCGGGGATCGTGGTGCTCGCGCTGCCGGCCGAGTCGGCCCGCGCCCTGACCCGGCTGCTCGGCCTGTGGCTGGTGCTGCTCGGACTCGTCGAGGCCGGCGTCGCCTTCGCCTGGCGGGCGGCGCTGCGCAGGGCCCGCACGGCGCCGGCGTGGCAGGGGCCGGCCGGCGATCCCTGAGCGATCCGCGCGGCCGCCGGCCACGGTCATTCCTCACCCGCCCCGGGTGAGGACGACGGACTCCCGGGCGCGCAGTCTGAGAACGGCACGCAACGGCCTGCCGGTGTCGGGCGAAAGCCCGGGACGGAGGAGACAGATGAGTGGCGACACCTACCTCGCGTACGACTATCCGCTGCTGAGCGCCTTCTGGACGATGTTGGTGTTCTTCCTGTGGATCATGTGGTTCGTGCTGCTGTTCCGGGTCGTGGTGGACATCTTCCGCGACGACGACCTCAGCGGCTGGGGCAAGGCCGGCTGGCTGGTGTTCTGCGTCGTCCTGCCCTTCCTGGGCGTGTTCGTGTACGTGGTCGCCCGTGGGAAGAACATGGGGCGCCGGGAGATCACGCAGGCCCAGGAGCAGCAGAAGGCCTTCGACAGCTACATCCGCGAGACCGCCAAGGGCGCGGACCGTCCCTCCAGCAGCGTCGACGAACTCGCCCGGCTCTCGGAGATCCGTGCCCGCGGCGACATCACCGACGAGGAGTTCGACAAGGCCAAGCAACTCGTCCTGAGCGGCAACCACCGCTGAGCCGGCGTACTGCGCCGAACCCACACGAATCGAGGCACCGGGATGACTCACTCCACCCACACGCCGTCGGCCGAGCGGCACACCGGCAAGCAGCAGTGGGCCGAAGGTCTGATGATCTTCGCCGCCGTGACGCTCATGCTCGCGGGACTGCTCGACATCTTCCGCGGCATCATGGGGATCGCGGAGGACGACATCTTCGTGACGACCCGCAACTACGTGTTCGCGTTCGACCTCACCGGCTGGGGCTGGATCCACCTCGCGCTGGGCGCGGTCGCAGTGATCGTCAGTCTGGGACTGTTCACGGGAGCGATGTGGGCGCGCGTCATGGGCGTGGGCATCGCCGCCCTGATCGTCATCGCCAACTTCCTGTCCCTGCCGTACTACCCGGTCTGGTCCGTCGTGATGATCGCGTTCTCCGCGTTCGTCATCTGGGCGCTGTGCGTGGTGAAGCCCGACAGGTCCCTGAGGTGACGGCCTACCGCGCGGCGCTTGCGGAAAGGCGGTAGACGATGTGCCGTTGGCTCGCCTACTCGGGCACCCCCGTGCTGCTGGAAGCGATCCTCTACCGGCCGGCGCACTCGCTGATCGACCAGAGCCTGCACGCCCGGATGGGCGTGGAGACGACGAACGGCGACGGCTTCGGCGTCGGCTGGTACGGGCTCGAGGCGGACGACGGCAGTCCGGCCGTCGTCCGGGAGATCGGCCCGGCCTGGAGCAACCGCAACCTGCGGGAGATCGCGGGCCACGTCCGCTCACCGCTCTTCTTCGCCCACATCCGGGCCTCGACGGGCACGGCGGTGCAGCAGACCAACTCCCACCCCTTCCGCCACGGTCGCTGGATGTGGATGCACAACGGGGCGATCGCCGAGTTCCACCGGCTTCGCCGGGATCTCGCGCTCGCCGTCGATCCGCGCCTCTTCCTCGACATCGAGGGGTCGACGGACTCGGAGCTGATGTTCTTCCTGGCGCTCACTCTCGGCCTGGAGGAGGATCCGCCGGGCGCCGTGGCGCGGATGGCGGGCCTGGTCGAGCGGGTCGGCCACGCGCACGGCGTGGAGTACCCGCTGCAGATGACGGTCGCCGTGACCGACGGCGAACGGCTGTGGGCCTTCCGGTACTCCAGCCAGGGAGCCTCCCGGTCGCTCTTCTACAGCACCCGGGTGGAGACCCTCCGGTCGCTGCACCCCGACATGGCGTTCCTGCGCGAGGTGTCCGACGAGACCCGGCTGATCGTCTCCGAGCCGCTGGGTGATCTGCCGGGCGCCTGGAACAGGGTCCCGGAGAGCACCTACGGCGTGGTGCAGCCGGGTCAGGACGAGATCGTCCACTTCACCCCGCTGGCGGCGTGACGCGTGACGTCCTCCGTGCGCGGCCGGGCCCCGACCCGGCGGCGCACGGGGGACGCTCGCTCAGTGGACGGAGAACCCGCCGTCCACGAAGATCGACTGCCCGGTGACGTAGCCGGAGGCGCGGCTCGCGAGGAAGACCGCAGCTCCCGCGAAGTCCTCGGCCAGTCCGTTGCGGCCGACCATCGTGCGCGCGGCCAGTGCGGCCACCCGCTCCGGGTCGGACGACAACCGCGCGTTGAGCGCCGTCATGACGAACCCGGGCACCAGCGTGTTGCAGGTGACGCCGTGCGGCGACCAGGCCTCCGCCTGCGAGCGGGCGAGTGACTCCAGCGCCCCCTTGGACACCCCGTACGCGCCGCTCTGGACGAACGCCCGGTGCGCCTGCTGCGAGGTGATGTGGATGATCCTCCCGAAACCCCGCTCCGCCATCCCGGGCCCGAACCGCCGGCCCAGGAGGTAGGGCGCTTCGAGGTTCACCGCCATCGTGGTGTCCCAGACGTCCTCGTCCAGTTCGCCCATCGGCGGCCGTAGGTTGATCCCGGCGCTGTTGACGAGGATGTCGGGCTCCCCGAAGGGCCGTGCCGCCTGCTCCGCCGCCGCGCGGATCCCGTCCCGGGTGCCGAGGTCGCCGCTCACCCAGGCGGCCCGGCAGCCTGCGGCCGTCAGCTCGTCGGCCGCCGCGGCCAGCTCCGCCTGCCTGCGCGCCACGAGCACCACGCTCGCCCCCGCGCGAGCCAGAGCTCCCGCGATGCCCCGCCCGATTCCCGAGCTGCCTCCGGTCACCACCGCCACCCGCCCGTCCAGCGAGAACAGCTCGGCCAGATAGGCGCCCGAAGCCCCGATGGCGGCGGAGGCTGCGGGGGTGGCGGAGGTCCCGGCGGCGGAGGCCCCGGAGGCCGCGGAGGCCCTGTGCGGGGCGCCTTCCGCGTCGCCGGGCGGCACGCCGGGTGCGGCGACGGGCGTCACGGCGAAGGCAGTGCTGTGCGGGCTGCTCGGGGATGTCATGTCCGCAGCCTAGAGGCCGATCACGGGGGAGGGCCTTGTCAGGCGAGCTTTGCCGATATATCGTTGAGGCATCGCGACAGATCAACGATGAATTGAAGGAGTGGTTTGCGATGCGTACCCACGGATTCGAGCGTGGACATGGCCAGGGCCCCCGACGCGGACGCGGTGGCTTCGGCGGCGAGCGGGCGGCCTTCGGGCCCTTCGGTCCGGGTGGCCCCGGCGGTCCGGGATTCGGTCCCGGCGGCCCCGGCTTCGGCCCGGGCTTCGGCGGCCCCTGGGGCGGACGGGGGCGCGGCGGTCCCAGGGGCAGGGCGCGGCGGGGTGACGTGCGGGCGTCGATCCTGGCCCTGCTCAAGGACCGGCCCATGCACGGCTACGAGATGATCCAGGAGATCGCCGAACGCAGCGGCGGGGCGTGGAAGCCCAGCCCCGGCTCGGTGTACCCCACCCTGCAGCTGCTGGAGGACGAGGGCCTGATCAGCAGCCGGAGCGACGGCGGCAAGAAGCTGTTCTCGCTCACCGAGGAAGGCCGCACGGCGGCCGAGGCGGGCCCGGAAGCCCCCTGGGAGGAGGCCACGCGCGGGGTCGACTGGGAAGCCCTGAGCGAGATCCGCCAGGCCGGCTTCGGCTTGATGGAGGCCTTCGGGCAGGTCTGGAAGACCGGCAGCAAGGAGCAGCGCGAGAAGGCGCTCGCCGTCATCAACGACGCCCGCAAGAAGCTGTACCTGATCCTCGCCGACGAGGACTGAGACGCCTCACGGCGCTGGCCGAGGCGCCCCGCGGAACGGTCCGCGGGGCGCCGTCGCGCGTCGCGCGGCATTCCCGCACAGGTCAGGTCACCAGGCCGCCCAGCTTGCGCAGCGACTCGTTGAGGGCGGCCGTCCCCGAGTCCTTGAGCCTGCCCGCCATCAGCGACACGGCCGCTCCGGTGAACTCGCCGTCGATACGGACCGTCGTCGCGTCCCCGTCCGGGGTGAGGGTGTAGCGGGTGGCCACCGACACGGCCATCGGGCCCTTGCCGCGGATGGCGAGCACGCGCGCGGGCTCCAGCTCCGCCACGGTCCACTCGACCTCGGCCGGGAAGCCCATGAGCTTCATGTTCTCCTGGAATGTCGCCCCCAGTTCGAGGGCCTTCGGGCCGCCCTGGGGGAAGTTGGTGTGGGTCGCGTTCCACTCCCCGTACGCCGGCCAGTCGGTGAGCTGGGCCCACACTTTCTCCGCCGGTGCCTGGATGCGTGCCTCCGCGCTGACTTCGGCCATGCGACCACCTCTTCGTGTCGGGCGACTCGGGCCGGCAGCTCGGCCCGCGACTCGGGCTGCGGTGCGCGGAACGTAACTCCAGGGCCGCGAACATTCAATACTGACGAACCGTCAGGCTTGTGGGACGGGCGACCCGTCCTGCCCGCAGGCGTCGGCCGGCCCGGTCGGCAAGACGGCGCGCTGCCCTGCCAAGGGAGCGGCCCGATCTCATCCGTAGGGAGGAGACGCCGACGGCTCTGGTCCGCTTTGTGTGGGACGGGAAGATGGTTCCTCTCGGGGATGACGGGACCCGGGCGGGACTGATGGGGTGAGGGGTGTGCAACCCCGTATCCCACGGCAGTCCTCGCGCGATCGGACGACCCATGCCACGGGCGGCGTTCCCGGGCTGGCCGCAGAGTCCTCCGCGGCGCTCGCGTCCGCTCGCCGCCGGGCGCTGCGCGACGGAGACCGGCAGATCGACACCGCGCATCTGCTGCACTCGCTCCTGGAACACGACCCCCAGGTCCGGGCCGCCTTCGACGGCGGCCCCCAGCTCGCCCGCCTGTTCGGCTATCTCGTCCAGCGCAGCATCGGCTACGGACTGCGGTGGCAGGGCGGCGTCGAGGACTCCGGTGCCGTGCCGACCGTGCCCGTCCCGCCCGCCGCAGGGGGCCTCGGAGGGCTGCCCTCCCCAGCGTCCGTCGAGGGCTCCGGGGAGACGCCGTACCCCGTCCCCGAGGAGGGCCTCTCCCCGCTCGTCGCGGCCGCGCTGGAGCACGCGCGCGTGCGGGCGGCCGGGCGGGACGGCGCGCCGGCCCGCGGCGTCGATCTGCTGGCGGCGATCGTCGCGGACCCGAAGGCGCGGGCCGTCGACGTCCTGACCCACGCCGGCGTCGACGCCGACGAGCTGCAGCGGCGGATCGAGGACGGTCTCCTCGCCCTCTCACTCCTCGAGCGCGGTCACCAGCCGGAGGGCGGCGCGGCGCAGCCGGCTCCCGAGGGGTGCGGGACGAGCGTCGGGGGCGGCGACCCCGCCCGCTGACCGGCTCGCCCGCCGACCAGCCCTTTCGACGTCGGCCTTCATCGCGGGCCTTCCTCGCCGGCCTTCCTCGTCGGACGCGCGCTCGAGGGATCGGCGTCCGTCATCGGAGGTCGGCGCCCGTCCGACGGCTGAGACAGGTGTCATCTGGGATGACGGTCATGTCATCCCCTGTCATCATGGGCCGGTGGGTACCTCTGTGAGCAGTGTGGGCGGTCGCGCAAAGGGCTTCGGGCTCGGCGTGGCGATCGCGTCGGCGATCGCCTTCGGCGGGTCCGGGGTGGCGGCCAAGCCGTTGATCGAGGCGGGCCTCGACCCGCTGCACGTGGTGTGGCTGCGGGTGACCGGCGCGGCCCTCGTCATGCTGCCCCTGGCCGTGCGCCACCGCGCGCTGCTGCGCAGCCGGCCCGCGCTGCTCGCCGGGTTCGGTCTGCTCGGCGTGGCCGGAGTGCAGGCGTTCTACTTCGCCGCGATATCGCGCATCCCCGTCGGCGTGGCGCTGCTCGTCGAGTACCTCGCGCCCGCCCTCGTGCTGGGCTGGGTGCGGTTCGTGCAGCGGCGGCCGGTCACGCGCGCCGCGGCGCTCGGCGTGGTCCTCGCGGTGGGCGGGCTGGCCTGTGTCGTCGAGGTCTGGTCCGGTCTGGGCTTCGACGCCCTCGGGCTGCTGCTCGCCCTCGCGGCGGCCTTCTGCCAGGTCGGTTACTTCGTGCTGTCCGACCACGGCGGCGACTCGGGCGACGAGGTTCCCGACCCGCTGGGCGTCATCGCCTACGGGCTGTTCGTCGGCGCCGCCGTGCTCACCGTCGTCACCAGGCCGTGGGCCATGGACTGGTCCGTGCTCGGACAGGCCGCCGACATGAACGGCGCCGAGGTTCCGGCCTGGCTGCTGCTCGGCTGGATCGTGCTCGTCGCGACGGTCGTCGCGTACGTCACCGGCGTGGTCTCGGTGCGCCGGCTGTCCCCGCAGGTGGCCGGGGTCGTGGCCTGCCTCGAAGCGGTCATCGCCACCGTGCTGGCATGGGTGCTGCTCGGCGAGCACCTCTCGGCGCCGCAGATCGTCGGCGGGGCGGTGGTGCTGCTCGGAGCGTTCATCGCGCAGTCGTCCGCGCCGGCGAAGGGCTCCGCCGAGCCGGTGGCCTCTGGCGGCCCGGAAAGGGAGTTGTCCGCCCGGGGGACGGCGGCCTAGGGTCTCGATCATGCCTCTCGACGCACGCGTTCTTCCGCCTCCGGCCGCCTGAGGCGGGCCCCTCCGGCGAATCACGCCCGGCACACGCTGCCGGGCGCAACGGTGCTGCCCGCAGACGAAGTCCGAGGTCCGCCGCCCCGCGGCGGCCCCTTCCCGAACTTCTGTGCGGAGAGAACGCGTGTCCTCCTCGAGTGTGTCTTCCCCCGTGCCTTCCCCGGCCTCCTCCCCGGCCTCCTCCCCGGCGTCCGCCCCGGTCTCCTCCTCCGGCGACTCCCGGGCCGACTCCCTGCCCCTCGCACGGGCCCTGCTTTATCTGATCGTCGCCGGAGCGGCCTGGGGCACGGCCGGCGCCGCCGCGTCCCTGGTGTACCGGATCAGCGACCTGGGCGCGGTCGCCCTGTCGTTCTGGCGCTGCGCCGCCGGGCTGGTCCTGTTGTCGGCTGCGCGCCCACTGCTGCGGCGGCGCGCCCGATCCACCCCGTCCACCCGGTCCACCCCGTCCACCCCGTGCACCCGGTCCGTCCCGGCGGACGCGACGGCCGGCAGCACGACGGTCGAGTCCCTCGGCGGGAACGCGCCGGCGCCCCGGCCGCTGCGCCGCAGGGCCCTGCGGACGGCGGTCATGGGAATCGGCCTCGCGGTCTTCCAGACGGCGTACTTCGCGGCCGTCTCCGCCACGGGACTGGCCGTGGCCACCGTCGTCACCCTGGGGGCGGGACCCGTCCTCATCGCGCTCGGCGCACGGCTGACGCTGGGCGAGCGGCTCGGGCGCGGCGGAGTGCTCGCCGTCGCGGGGGCGCTCGCCGGGCTCGGCGTGCTGTTCGCCGGCGGCGGCGACTCGTCCGTGGACCCGCGCGGGGTGCTGCTCGCCCTGGTGTCCGCGGCGGGCTACAGCGCGATGACCCTGCTCACCCGCCGGTGGGGGCGAGGGGGCGGCGCGGACGCCTCCGCCGGCGCCGTGGGGGCGTTCGCGGTCACGGCGGTGTGTCTGCTGCCGTTCGCCCTGGCTGAGGGGCTGCTGCCGCACAGCGCCGACCCGGTCGAGGCGCTGGTGCTGCTGGCGTACATCGCGGCGGTGCCCACGGCGCTGGCGTACGCCCTCTATTTCGCGGGCGCCGCCGTGGTCCGCTCCGCCACGGTCTCCGTGATCATGCTGCTGGAGCCGGTGAGCGCGGCCGTGCTGGCCGTAGCCCTTCTCGGCGAACCCCTCACGGTCACCACGCTCGCCGGGGCCCTGCTGATGCTGGCTTCGGTCGCGGGCCTCGCCCTGGCAGAGGTGCGGGGCGGCCCCGCGCGGGACTGAGGTCCGAGAAGGGCTACGGCGTCACCCCCGTCGCCGCAGCAGGTGCTCGCGGGCTGCGGCGTCGCCGGGGGCGTCGCGGGCGGTCAGCCCGTCGACGATGCGGTCCTGGGTCTCGCGCGGGCGGTGCGCCGCGTACTTGAACTTCGCCCGTACGTCGGTGACGTGCAGCCGGATGCCGCGGATGCCCGGGAGCAGACGGCCGTACGGGGCCTCGCCCACGGTGGGACGGGCGGAGCCTCCCTGGGGCTGGAAGTGGGCCAGCTGGCGGGCGAGCAGGTCCGCCTTCGCGGCGGGGTCGTCCACGATGTGGGCCGTGCACCGGAGTTGCACCGCCGCGTAGAAGCTCGTCGGGGTGCCGTGCTCGGCGGGGGCGCCCGGCGGGGCCTGCCACGGGCCGGGGACGAACACGTAGTCGTCCACCACGCTCAGGGTCACCGTCGGGTTCGCCTCCAGGGCGCTCCACAGCGGATTGGGCCGCGCCAGGTGGGTGACGGCGTCGCCCTCGGCCGGGTCGTAGGCGAAGTGCAGGGGCTGCACGAAAGGGGGCTCGCCCGGCGGGCCGTTGACGGCGAGCTGCCCGAAGTCGTGGGCGGACAGCCAGTCCTGCCACTCGGCCTCGTCGTGGGGCGCGTCCCAGGGGTGGACGAGCATCACCGCGTCGCGAGGTAGTCGGGGAACGCGGTGCCCGGCGCCAGGTCGGCCTCCGGGAGGGGTGCGTCGTAGCCCTTGCGCAGCGGCAGCACGCCGGCCCAGTGGGGGAGGGCGAGGTCCTCCGGCTCGTCGTTGACCCCGCCGGTGCGGGTCTTGGCCGAGACCTCGTTCAGGTCGAGCCGGATCACCGCGGTCGCCGCCAGCTCCTTGCGGTTGGCGGGGCGGGAGTCGGCGGCCCGGCCCGGGACGACGTGCTCGACGAGGGCGTCGAGCGCGGCCAGCTTCTCCGCCGGGTCCGTCACGTCGTGGGCGATGCCGTGCACCACGACCGAGCGGTAGTTGATCGAGTGGTGGAAGGCGGAACGCGCCAGGACCAGCCCGTCGACGTGCGTCACCGTCAGACACACCGGCAGCCCCGGGTCCGCCTGACCCGTCATCCGCAGGGGACGCGAACCCGTCGAACCGTGCACGTAGAGCGTCTCGCCGACCCGGCCGTACAGCGTCGGCAGCACGACGGGCGCGCCGTCGCGGACGAAGCCGAGATGGCAGACGTAGCCCTCGTCGAGTATCGCGTGCACCAGGGCCCTGTCGTAGGAGGCCTTCTCCGCGGACCGGGTGGGCACCGTGCGGTCGGTGGCGGTGTAGGCGGCGGCCTTCGTCGTCGTCTCCGGGGTCCCCTGCATGGCGTTCTCCATTGCACTAGTGCATAATGTTGTTTGTGCTAGGAGAATATCGGATCCAGGGCAGGCGTGCAGCCGAGATTTCCGCGAGCGTCGAGGCGGCGGTGGGCGCCGGCGAGCTCCGGCCGGGGCAACTGCTGCCCCCGATGCGGGAGTTGGCGTCACAGCTGGGAGTGAACCCGAACACCGTCGCGGCCGCCTATCGCACCTTGCGGGAGCGCGGGGTGATCGAGACGGACGGCCGTCGGGGCAGTCGGGTCCGATCGAAGCCCGCCACCATGGGCCGCGAGTTCATCCGGGTGGAGGCGCCGGAGGGGGTACGGGACGTGGCGGCCGGCAATCCCGACACCTCCCTGCTCCCGCCGCTGGCGCCGGCGTTCGCCTGGGCCGCCGCACAGGGCGACCGGGAGCCCGTCCTCTACGGGCACGCGTCGGTCGAGCCCGAGCTGGCGCGGCTGGCCCGCGCCGACCTCGACGCGGACGGCGTGCCGACCGGCCCGGTGGCCGTCGCGTCCGGCTCGCTGGACGCGATCGAACGCGTCCTGGCCGCGCACCTCAGGCCGGGCGACAGCGTGGCCGTCGAGGATCCCGGCTGGGGCTCGCTCCTCGACCTCGTGCCCGCGCTGGGGCTGCGCACGGTCCCGGTCGCCCTCGACGACGACGGACCGCTGCCCGACGACGTGCGCCGCGCGCTCGAGGCCGGAGCGCGCGCCCTCGTCGTCACCGACCGGGCGCAGAACCCCACCGGTGCGGCGATCGGCGCCGCACGCGCGCGTGCCCTGCGGGCCGTGCTGCGGGAGCACCCGGAGACCCTGGTGATCGAGGACGACCACGGTCATCGGATCGTCGACCTGCCCCTGCACCCCCTGGCGGGCGTCACCCGGCACTGGGCCCTCGTGCGCTCGGCTGCCAAGGCCTACGGCCCGGACCTGCGCTTCGCCGTCCTCACCGGGGACGACGTCACCCTGGGCCGGATGCGGGGGCGGCAGCGGCTCGGGCCCGGCTGGGTCAGCCGGATCACGCAGCGGGCCGTGCTGCGCCTGTGGGCCGACGGCACGGTGGACGCGCGCGCGGTGGCCCGGGCGTACGGCGTCAGGCGTGACGCGCTGATCGCCGCGCTGGCCGACCGGGGCGTCCAAGCGCACGGCCGCAGCGGGATGAACGTGTGGGTCCCCGTGCCGGACGAGACAGGAGCGGTCGCCCGTTTGCTGCACGCCGGGTGGGCGGTCGCGCCGGGGGCGCGGTTCCGGATCGGATCCGCGCCCGGCATCCGCGTCACGGTGTCGACGCTGGACCTGCGGGAGATCGAGACACTGGCCGATCTGGTCACCGCGGCGGTCGGCCCTTCCCCGACGCGGAACTACGTCTAGCGACCAGGTCGGAAAGCGGGCCCCGACCGGCATGCCGCGCCCACCCCGCCACGATCCACCCCCGCCACGACCCGCCCCGGCGTGACCCGCCCCGCGACGACCGACCCCGGCGTGACCCACCCCGCCATGACCGCCCCGCGACGACCGACCCCGGCGTGACCCACCCCGCCATGACCGCCCCGCCGTGATGCGGAGCGCCCGGGTGCGGCCCGAAGCGCTCGGCCGCGTCCCGGGGCGCACTCGGACCCCGGGCGCCCTGGGACCCCGGGCCTCTAAGACCCGGGGCGTCGGGCCTGGGTCAGGGCCGCGCCTGCCAGGACGATCGCGGCGCCTACCGGCGTCGACCAGCTCAGGGTCTCGCCCAGCAGGGCGACGCCGGCCGCCGTCGCGATGACCGGGATGAAGTAGGTGACCATCTGGGCCGTCGTCGGGCCGACCTCCGCGACCAGGCCGTACTGGACGAGGAGGGCCAGACCGGTGCCGAGCGCGCCCAGCGCCGCGGTCGCGAGCAGCGGGACGAGCGGGAAGCGGGTCGGGAGATCGGTGAACAGCGGTGTCACGACGGCCAGTTGCAGGGTGGCCAGGAACAGCTGGGCGCCGGTCATCGACAGCGCGGAGGAGCCGGTGTGCGCCAGGGTGCGGCGGAGGTAGATCCAGCCGATCGGATAGCTCAGCGAAGCCAGCAGCGCGAGGGTCGTGCCGCGGGCGTCCAGGCCGTCGAACCCCTGCCAGGCGCCCAGCACCGTGAGAACGCCCAGGAAACCGAGGCCGAGGCCCGCGACGCGCAGCCGGGTCGGCCGGTCCTCCGACAGTGCGACCAGCGAGAGCGCCATGCCCCACAGCGGTGACGTGGCATTGCAGATGCCGGCCAGGGTGGAGGGGATGGTCAGTTCCGCGAACGCGAAGAGGGAGAAGGGCACGGCGTTGAGGAGCAGCGCGGCCACCGTCAGATGCGCCCAGGTACGGGCCCCGCGGGGGAGCCGCTCCCGCTTCACCGCCATCGCGACCGCCAGCACCGCCGTGCCGAAGGCCAGCCTGCCGAAGGTGACCTGGAACGGCGCGTAGCCCCCGGTGCCCACCTTGATCAGCAGGAAGCTGAAGCCCCAGATCAGCGACAGCGCGCCGAAGCGCAGACGCCAGTCGAGGGAAGGGCGGGCCGGATCCGGAGCGCAGGCCCGGGCGGGGGAGCGGTCTGCCGCGGGCAGGCCGGGAGAGGGCGCAGCCGGGGCGGGCGCCGGGTGGGTCCGTGCGGCGGGCGGCGGAGGGGTCGACGTGGTGGGCGCGGTGGTCATGGCATCAACGATCGTCGACACCATCTCGTAGCACAATCGAGAATTTTCCAGCAATACCTCGTAGCATTGCTTATATGTTGAACCTGGAGCGCCTGCGGACCCTCGACGCCCTCGCCCGGCACGGCTCGGTCAGCGGCGCCGCGACGGGCCTGCACATCACCACCTCGGCCGTCTCCCAGCAGCTGGCCAAGCTCGAGCGGGAGGTCGGCCAGCAGCTCCTCGCCAAGCACGGACGGGGCGTGCGGCTGACGGACGCGGGGCGGCTGCTCGCCGACCACGCGTCCCGGATCCTGTCCCAGGTGGAGCTCGCCCAGTCCGACCTGGAAGCCCAACGCGGGCAGGTGGCGGGGGAGTTGCGACTGTCCGCCTTCCCGACCGCGGCCCGTGGACTCTTCCCCGTCGCGCTCGCCGAACTGCGCAAGGCGCACCCCGCCCTGCGTCTGCGCTCGAGCGAGCTGGAGCCGGAGCGGGGCGTCGCCGGCGTGGTGCGCGGCGACCTCGACCTCGCCGTCGTCCTGGACTGGTACAACAAGCCGATGCCGGTGCCGGACGGCCTGGTCAAGGCGCCCATCCTCGACGACCCGGCGGAGGTCGCGATGCCGGCCGATCATCCTCTCGCCGGCCGGGACGAGGTGGACCTCGGGGAGTTCGCCGAGGACGAGTGGATCACCTGGGGCGAGGGGGAGTTCTGCCATGAGTGGCTGATGTTCACCCTGCGCTCGCGGGGCGTCGAGCCGATCGTCGGCCACCGCGCCGCCGAGACGCACACCCAGCTGGGGCTGGTGGCCGCCGGACTGGGAGTGTGCATCGCCCCTGTGCTCGGCCGCCAGCCCGTGCCCGAGGGCGTCGTGACGGTCCCGTTGCGGCAGCGGGTGCGCCGCCATGTGTACGTGGTCTGGCGGGCGGACGCGGACCGCCGCCCGTCGATCAGAGCGGCGGTCCGGGCGCTCAAGGCCGCGGGGGACGCCGTCGGCTGACAGCCGGGCGGCGCCTGCCCTCTTCGCCCGCCCCCGAAGACCGGCGGAGAGGGCGGGCCGAGAGGGCAGGCGCGGACGGGCGGACGCGCCTACGCGCCGCCCAGCTTGCGGAAGTCCCAGGAGACGATCTTCTCCGGCGTCAGCCGCACCCACGCGTGCCGGCCGTCGTGCGGCATCGCGTCCAGACCGAAGTTCTTGCGCGCGAACCGCGTCTCCACCGCGTCGAGTTCGGCGCACAGCTCCCCGGTGCGCGGGATCTCGCCCACGAACTCCACGACGCCGGACAGCTCGACGCCGCGCAGCGCGTCGTACTCCTCACCCGTGTCGATCACGATCGCCACCCGGGGATCGCGGCGCAGGTCCGCCCAGCGCTTGCTGCGCACGACCGAGTACAGCCACAGCGCACTGCCGTCCCAGAGAAACCACAGGGCGCTGACATGGGGCGCGCCGTCCGCGGACACGGTCGCCACCCGGCACGTGCGCTGGAGTGTGAGGAACGCGTCCAACTCGCCCGGCGACATCATGATCTTCCGGCCCCGGCGCTGTGTGACGGTCATCCGGCCCCCTCATTCTGCTCTTGTGCGTACCTGTGCTGCCTTTTCTGAAACTCCGTCAGAAAAGGATGGGACTTCTTCCTTCTCCACGCAATGGCGGTTACTGTCGCCCGCCCCACACCGACGCCAGGGGGAGCCCATGCCGTCGTACGAAGAGCTCAGCGACCTCCTCGACCCCGCGAGCACCGTCCTGATCACGGTGGAGTGCCAGCAGGGGGTCGTGGGACCGGGCGCCGCCCTTCCCCAACTCGCCGGCGCGGCACGGGAGTCGGGGGCCCTCGGCAACGTCGCCCGGCTGGTGTCGGCGGCCCGGGCGAGCGGTGTCCAGATCGTGCACGCCGTCGCCGAGCGCCGCCCCGACGGGCGGGGCGCCAACCGCAACGCCCGGCTGTTCCACGCGGCCGAACGCCTCCCGGTCCAGCAGCTCGCCGGAACCGACGCGACCCGCCTCGCGCCGGAGATCGAGGTCGCCGAACAGGACCTCGTCGTACGGCGGTTGCACGGACTGTCGCCCGTCCAGGGCACCGACGTCGACGCACTGCTGCGCAACCTGGGCTGCCGCACCCTGGTCGTCACCGGGGTCTCCGCCAACGTCGCGATCCCGAACACCGTGTTCGACGCCGTCAACCGCGGCTACACGGCCGTCGTGCCGTCGGACGCCATCGCGGGGGTGCCCGCCGACTACACCCCCGCGATGATCCGCCACACGCTCGCCCTGGTCGCCACGATCGCGACGACCGCCGAGGTGCTGGCCTGTCTCCGCCGGACTCGCCCGGCGGAGCCGGGACTCAGGCCAGACTGATCGAGTCGCCGGTGACGCTGATCGACACCTCGGGCAGCGACTTCTTCGCGGGACCGCTCTTCACGCTGCCGTCCGCGATGGAGAAGTTGCTGTTGTGGCAGGGGCAGTTGATGACGCCGTCGGAGATGGACTTCACCGCGCAGCCCGCGTGCGTGCACACGGCGGAGAACGCCTTGTACGTGCCCGCCGTCGGCTGGGTGACGACGACCTTCTCGGACTCGAAGACCTTCCCGCCGCCCTCGGGTATGTCGGCGGTCTTCGCGAGCGCGGCGCCGGCCCCGGCGTTGTCCCCGCCGCCCGTGCCGCCCGTGCCGCCGGTGCTCGCGGCCTCGCTGCTGCCGGTGGAACCGGTGGAACCCGACGTGCCGGACGACGACGTGCTCGACGAGTCGTCGTCGGAGCCTCCGCACGCGGTCAGCGCGACGGAGAGCCCTGCTGCTCCCGCGGCTGCCACGACGGCACGGCGGGCAGGCCCCGACGCGGACTTGATCGATGCGCTGGTCATGCTGGGGGGTCCCTTCCAGAGGGTGCGTGGATCTGCCGAGAGGTACGGGCGGCGGACGCCCCTTGTTCAGCGCCCCCGCCAAGTCCGGACAGTGTCGAGATATTGACCTGTTCGACATGAGCACGGCGTAAGCCCGAGCTGTCGTCCACCTGTCGGCCGCGCATCATGCCAGGCCCAGTAACCTGGGGCGATGCTCAAGGAAGTCACCGCGACCCGCTATGTCACGCCCCTGCGGGAGGGCGGCTCCCTGCCGGGGCTCGTCGAGGCCGACGATCTCGGTCTGTACGTCATGAAGTTCACCGGCGCCGGCCAGGGCCGCAAGACGCTCGTCGCCGAGGTCGTCTGCGGTGAGCTGGCCCGCCGCCTCGGCCTGCGGGCCCCCCGGCTGGTCACCGTCGAGCTCGACGTGCTGCTGGGCCTCGGCGAACCCGACCAGCAGGTACAGGAGTTGCTGAAGTCGAGCGGCGGGACCAACCTCGGCATGGACTTCCTCTCCGGAGCCCTCGGCTTCGACCCCCTCGCCTTCGAGGTGAGCGCCGAGGACGCCGGCCGCATCGTCTGGTTCGACGCGCTCGTCAACAACGTCGACCGGTCGTGGCGCAACCCCAACCTCCTGATGCACCGCGGCGACCTGTGGCTCGTCGACCACGGCGCCACCATGATCTGGCAGCACAACTGGCCCACCGCCGAGCGGTCCGCGGCTCGCGCGTACGACGCCGGCGACCACGTCCTCGCCCCGTTCGCGCCGGACGTGCGGGCCGCGGCGGCAGAGCTCGCGCCGCTGGTCACCGCCGACCTACTCGCCCAGGTCACCGCGGAGATCCCGGAGGTCTGGCTGGCGGGCGAGCCCGGGTTCGACACACCGGACGCGCTCCGGCGCGCCTACGCGGCGCCCCTCCTCGCGCGGGCCGCCGACGTCCACGAACGCATCGAGGGGATCAAGTGACCGACCGCCACATCATCCGGCCCGGCCAGGGCGGCGACCGGGACGTCTTCGAGTACGCGCTGCTGCGGGTCGTGCCGCGCGTCGAGCGCGGCGAGTGCATCAACGCGGGCGTGCTGGTGTACTGCCGCGGCCGGGACTACGTCGGCGCCCGCACCCATCTGGACGAGGCCAGGCTGCTGGCGCTGGACCCGGACGCGGACGTGCCGGGCGTGCGGGCCGCCCTGCGGGCCGTCGAGGGCGTCTGCGCGGGCGGCGCGTCGGCCGGTCAGGCGGCAGGCGACGACGCAGGCCGGCGCTTTCGCTGGCTGATCGCGCCCCGCTCGACGATCGTCCAGCCGGGCCCCGTGCACACCGGGCTGACGGCCGATCCGGACGCCGAGACGGAGCGGCTCCTGGAACTGCTGGTGAGGTAATGGATCACACCGGCGTCGTGTGGCGTTGACACCGGGTGCCAGGGCTTCTAGCGTCACGTCTGCCGAAGGTACTAAGCGGTCGCTCACCAGTAGGGCGCATCCGGCGCCCGGCATCCGGGCGTATCAGGCTTTCTCAAGGGCGAGGAGAACCAGCAATGTCCACCACTGAGCAGCGGGTCGCTGTGGTCACGGGCGCGGCGCGCGGCATCGGAGCCGCCACCGCCGTACGGCTGGCCGCCGAGGGCCGCGCGGTCGCCGTCGTCGATCTGGACGAGGCCGCCTGCAAGGACACCGTGGAGAAGATCACCGCGGCGGGCGGCAAGGCCGTCGCGATCGGCGCCGACGTCTCCGACGAGGCCCAGGTCGAAGCCGCGATCGCGCGGATCGTCGACGAGCTCGGCGCGCCCACGATCCTCGTCAACAACGCGGGCGTGCTCCGCGACAACCTGCTGTTCAAGATGAGCGCCGCCGACTGGGACACCGTCCTGAACGTGCACCTGCGCGGCTCGTTCCTGATGACGAAGGCCGTCCAGAAGCACATGGTCGACGCGGGCTTCGGCCGTGTCGTCAACCTGTCGTCGTCCTCGGCGCTCGGCAACCGCGGCCAGGCCAACTACTCCGCCGCCAAGGCCGGTCTGCAGGGCTTCACCAAGACCCTCGCCATCGAGCTCGGCAAGTTCGGCATCACCGCCAACGCCGTCGCCCCCGGCTTCATCGCCACGGACATGACCGCCGCGACGGCCGCCCGCGTCGGCATGGGCTTCGAGGAGTTCAAGGCCGCGGCCGCCACCCAGATCCCGGTCGCCCGCGTCGGCGAGCCCGACGACATCGCCAACGCGATCGCCTTCTTCACGAACGAGGCCGCCGGCTTCGTCTCCGGCCAGGTGCTGTACGTCGCCGGCGGACCGCTCGACTAACGCCACTAGGGACACCTGGGGATCACCGACATGACTGAACTGCCCGCACTCTCCGGCAAAGTCGCCCTCGTCACCGGCGCCAGCCGCGGCATCGGCTACGGCGTCGCCGAGGCGCTCGTCGCCCGCGGCGACCGGGTCTGCATCACCGGCCGGGGCGAGGACGCCCTCAAGGAGGCCGTCGAGCAGCTCGGCGCCGACCGGGTCATCGCCGTCGCCGGCAAGGCGCACGACGAGGAGCACCAGGCGGCCGCCGTCGAGCGCACCATGGCCGCCTTCGGCCGGATCGACTTCCTGGTCAACAACGCCGGCACGAACCCGGTGTTCGGGCCGATCGCCGACCTCGACCTGAACGTGGCCCGCAAGGTCTTCGAGACCAACGTGGTCTCCGCGCTCGGCTTCGCCCAGCGGACCTGGCACGCCTGGCAGAAGGACAACGGCGGCGCCATCGTCAACATCGCCTCCGTCGCCGGGCTCTCGGCCTCGCCCTTCATCGGCGCCTACGGCATCAGCAAGGCCGCGATGATCAACCTGACCGTCCAGCTGGCGCACGAGTACGCGCCGCGCGTGCGCGTCAACGCCATCGCCCCGGCCGTGGTGAAGACCAAGTTCGCCCAAGCCCTGTACGAGGGTCGGGAGGAGGAGGCCGCCGCCGCCTACCCGCTGGCCCGGCTCGGCGTGCCCTCCGACATCGGCGGCACCGCCGCGTTCCTCACGTCCGAGCAGTCGGACTGGATCACCGGCCAGACGCTCGTCGTCGACGGGGGCATCTTCCTCAACGCCGGCGTGGGCTGAGACCGGCTCCGGCCGAACCCGCCCGGGCCGGGCGGGAGCTCCTTCACGGGCGTCGTTTCCCTGACGGAAACGGCGCCCGTGTCGTCGTATTCGGGGACATATGAGTCGTGGACACGGGGGTGACAACGTCGTCATACCGAGAGTGATCAAGAACGCCTGACGGGCGCGGGTTCACGTCGCCCGGCGCTGCGGTATGGTCTGCCAACCCTTGGCATGGCAGATCGAGGAGCGTGCGCGTGTTCAACCGGAACCGATCCGTGCAGCAAATGGCGGCAATCGTGTCCATATCCCTGGTGGCCGGGTGCAGCCTCCTGGGAGAAGGAGGCTCCGACGATGCCGGACCGATCGTCGTGGGCACCACCAGCGCGCCCAGCACGCTGGACCCCGCCGCGGCCTGGGACGGCTCCTGGGAGCTGTTCCGCAACATCTACCAGACGCTGCTGAGCTACCCCACGGGCGCGACGACTCCCCAGGCGGACGCCGCCGAGTGCGTCTTCACGGACAGCTCGAACCGCACCTACAAGTGCGAGCTGCGCGAGGGTCTCACGTTCTCCAACGGCGACAAGCTCGACGCGAAGGCCGTGAAGTACTCGATCGACCGGATCAGGGCGATCAACGCGAACACCGGGCCCAACGGGCTGCTCGGCACCCTGGACAGCGTCCAGGCGAACGGCGAGCGCGAGGTGGTCTTCAAGCTGAACAAGGCAGACGCCACCTTCCCCTTCGTGCTCGCCACCCCCGGCATGTCGATCGTCGACCCCGACGACTACCCCGCGAAGGCCCTGCGCAAGGACGACGGCATCGTCGGCTCCGGACCGTACCGGCTTCAGTCCTACGAAGAGGGCAAGCAGGCCGTGCTGGTGCGCAACGACAACTACAAGGGGTTCGCCGAGCGCAGGAACGGCGCGGTGACCATCCGCTACTTTCAGGACTCCGGGAAGATGGTCAAGGCCCTGCGCGCCAAGGAGATCGACCTCACCTACCAGGGCCTCGCCGCCGACGACATCATCGACCTCGGGCGCAAGGGCGGCGACAACGAGGGCCTGCAGCTCATCGAGGCCGCCGGCAGCAACATCAACTACCTGGTGTTCAACCCCAAGGACCCGTGGTCGAACAAGCTGGCCGTGCGCCGCGCGATCGCCCAGGTCGTGGACCGCGCCGCGATCGCCCACAAGGTCTACAAGGACACCGTCGACCCGCTGTACTCCATGGTCCCGGCCGGTCTGACCGGCCACACCACCGGCTTCTTCGACTCCTTCGGCGACCCCGACCCCAAGAAGGCGCGCCAGATCCTCGAGGACGCGGGGATCAACGAGACCGTGCCGCTCACCTTCTGGTACACCTCCGACCGCTACGGCTCCGACACCGCTCTGGAGTTCAAGGAGCTCAAGAGCCAGCTGGAGGCCTCCGGCCTGTTCTCCGTCACCCTGAAGAACCGCCCCTGGAACAGCTACGTGCTCGGCTACCAGAAGGGCGAGTACCCGGTGTTCGGGCGGGGCTGGGCCCCGGACTTCCCCGACGCCGACAACTTCATCTCCCCCTTCGTCGGCGAGCAGAACGCGCTCGGCACGCCCTACCCGGCGAAGGAGATCACCCAGGTGCTGCTGCCCCGCTCCCGCGAGGTGAGCGACCGCGCCAACGTGACGAAGGACTTCGAGCAGGCCCAGCAGATCCTCGTCAGGGACGCCCGGCTGCTGCCGCTGTGGCAGGGCAAGCAGTACATCGCCTCGTCCGAGGACGTCTCGGGCGCCGAGCGGTCTCTCGACCCGTCGACGATCATGATGGTGTGGGAGCTGTCGCGGAAGACCAGCTGGTAGTCCGCGCCGCCGGGACACCCCGGGTCTCGTTGTCAGTGGTCGCCTGTAGGTTCTGTGCTCTGAGGAAATGACCGCACGACGAAGGACGTTGACGTGACCGACACCGCCATGCTGCCCGAGTCCTGGCGCGGGGTTCTGGGCGACGAACTGCAGCAGCCCTACTTCAAGGAGCTGACGGAGTTCGTCGAGGAAGAGCGGGCGAACGGCCCCGTCTACCCCCCGCGCGAAGAGGTGTTCGCCGCGCTCGAGGCGACGCCGTACGAGAGCGTGAAGGTGCTCGTCCTCGGGCAGGACCCGTACCATGGCGAGGGCCAGGGGCACGGCCTGTGCTTCTCGGTGCGTCCCGGGGTGAAGACCCCGCCCTCCCTGCGGAACATCTACAAGGAGATGCAGCAGGAGCTCGGCGCCCCCATCCCGGACAACGGCTATCTGATGCCGTGGGCGCAGCAGGGCGTCCTGCTGCTCAACGCGGTCCTCACGGTCCGCTCCGGCGAGGCGAACTCGCACAAGGGCAAGGGCTGGGAGAAGTTCACCGACGCGGTGATCCGCGCCGTGGCCGACCGGCCCGACCCGGCCGTCTTCGTGCTGTGGGGCAACTACGCGCAGAAGAAGCTCCCGCTGATCGACGAGACGCGGCACATCGTCGTCAAGGGCGCACACCCCTCGCCGCTCTCGGCGAAGAAGTTCTTCGGCTCCAGCCCGTTCACCCAGATCAACGAGGCAGTGGCGCAGCAGGGCCACGAGCCGATCGACTGGACGATCCCGAACCTGGCCTGAGCGCCTTGTCCGGCGCCTGACCGCCCTGCCCGGCGCCTGACGACCGGCCGCCTGGCCTGACCGGCTGACAGGCTGGCCCGCCCCGCCGTCCGTCCGGCTGTCACGCCCGCAGGCCGCCTCGGGCCGGTTCCTCCGCGGACCGGCCCGGTGCCGCCTGACCCGGTTTGCCGCACCCTGCGGCTAGCGTCGTCGCAACGACGCAAGGAGGCCGAGAGGTGGCGGAGCGACAGGGGCAGACGGCGCCGGACGCCCTGCTGACACGGATCGGGCAGGTCGTGATGCTGCACCACGGGGGAGACCGTGAAGAGGCCCGCAGCCGCCTGCTCGACCTGTGGACCGAGCTCGGCGAGGACGGCGACCCGCTGCACCGCTGCACCCTCGCCCACTACCTGGCCGACACCCACGACGACCCCTTGGACGAACTCGCGTGGGATCTGCGGGCGCTCACGGCGGCGGACGAGCACGCGGGCTCGGCCGAGGCCCGCGCGCTGTACCCGTCGCTGCATCTCAACCTCGCGGCGGACTACGTCAAGCTCGGCCGTGCCGAGGCCGCCCGCACCCATGTCCGCAGGGCCCGCAGAGCGGCCGTGGCCCTGGCGGACGACCGCTACGGCGACGGCGTGCGGGCGGCGATCAGCAGGATGGAGCTGAGGCTGGGGGAGGGGCGGGGCGACTGGGACCGGGACGGCAACGCGTGAGGTCCGGCGGCTCGCGGCGAGCCGTGCGTGAGGGGCGAGGAGCGGACGAGGGCTCGCGACGCGCGACGCTCACCGGCCGGCGGACAGCAGACCGGCGTCCTGCACCGGCTGTCCGTCCCCGAGAGCGTCGGGCCAGCCCCCCGCCCCCTGCCTCCCGACTCCCCGGCCTCACGGCTCACCGTCCGTAGGTCCTCTCGCAGATCACCGCCTCAGGACTGTCTCCCCGCCAGCCGCCGTACTTCTCGCCGAGTGCGCAGACGTCGGCGCCGCCGCGCACCTCGGCCGCCACGTCCGGCGGCTCCACGCGCGGCTGGGCGTGCCTCGGACGCTCCGGCCGGCCCGGCCGCTCCTGCGGACGGGAACGGGAGCCGGGAGCCGGCCCGCCCCCCGCCGACCGCGGCCGCCCGGCCGACGGCGCGGACGGCTCCGGCTCGCGGGGCGGGCCGGCCAGCTCCAGCGCCTCACGGGCCGGCGCCTGCACGACCTGCGTCCCGGCCCGGCCGTCCGGCTCCGGCACTGGCGGCTGGAAGGGGGCTGTGGCAGCCGGACCGGGCGCGGCCGGATGCTGGACGGTCACGCACCCGGACAGCGCCGAGAAGGCCATGGCGGCCAGAAGCGTCGCGGTGGTCGTCGTCGATCGATGCACCCGCGCAACTCTGGTGCTTCCGGCCGCCCGGGCGACAGCGGACAGGCGCAGGTTGCTCCGCACGGGTGATCCCGCGCCCCTTGCGAGGGAGGCGGGCCGCCCGTGCTGACGTCATTCCCCCGTGGCGCCGTCGAGCTGCTCGCGGAGCAGGTCGGCGTGGCCGTTGTGCCGGGCGTACTCCTCGATCATGTGCGTGTAGATCCACCGCAGGCTGAACGGCTCGTCGGTGGACCTGCTCTTCCCCACGGAGAGCTCGTCGAGAGCGAAGTCGGCCGCGTTCTTCCGCGCCACCTCGATCTCGGCCTGCCAGGCGGCGTGCGCCTGGTCCCAGGTGTCCTGCTCGGTGAGGTGGAACTCGCCGTCGGGGTCCTCCTCGCTGAAGAAGAGCGGGCCGGGGTCGTCGCCCACCAGCACCGCGCGGAACCAGCCGCGCTCCACCTCCGCCATGTGCCGCACCAGACCCATGAGGGACAGTTCGGAGGGCGGCACCGCGGCGGTGCGCAGCTGTGCGTCGCTGAGACCCTCGCACTTCCACGCGAGCGTCTGGCGGTGGTAGTCGAGCCAGCCTTCCAGCATCGGGCGTTCGTCGGCGTTCTGGGCGGGTTCGGTGCGCTGCGTCGTCATCCCCGCATGATCGTCGACGCCGCCTCGGCGGGCCAAGCCGCCCTGGTCACGAATGGGGCGTCCGCTCGACGCCGAGGGCAGGGCCGTATGCTGCCGTGCAGGCAGGCAAGCAGTGGAGGAGCTCCCGTGAAGGTCGGCTGCATCGGACTCGGAGACATCGCGCAGAAGGCGTACCTGCCGGTGCTGGCCGCGGCCCCCGGGATCGAGCTCCACCTGCAGACCCGCACCCGGGCCACCCTCGACCGGGTCGCCGACGTCCACCGCGTGCCCGACGAGCAGCGTCACCGCGACCTCGACGCGCTGCTCGCGGCCGGCCCGGACGCGGCCTTCGTCCACGCGCCGACCGCCGCCCACCCCGAGATCGTCGCCCGGTTGCTCGAGGCGGGCGTCCCGACGTACGTCGACAAGCCCCTCGCCTACGAACTCGCCGACTCCGAACGGCTCGTGGAGCTCGCGGAGGAGCACGGCACGTCTCTCGCCGTCGGCTTCAACCGGCGCTTCGCACCCGGCTACGCGCAGTGCGCCGACCATCCGCGTGAGCTGATCCTCATGCAGAAGAACCGGATCGGACTGCCCGAAGACCCGCGCGCGATGGTCCTCGACGACTTCATCCACGTCGTCGACACCCTGCGTTTCCTGGTGCCCGGACCGGTCGACGACGTGACCGTGCGCGCCCGCGTCGAGGACGGACTGCTGCACCACGTGGTCCTCCAACTCGCCGGCGAGGGCTTCACCGCTCTGGGGGTGATGAACCGGCTCAGCGGCTCGAACGAGGAGATCCTGGAGGTGTCCGGGCAGGACACCAAGCGGCAGGTCGTCAACCTCGCCGAGGTCGTCGACCACAAGGGGCAGCCGACCGTGCGCCGCCGCGGCGACTGGGTCCCGGTGGCCCGCCAGCGCGGCATCGAGCAGGCGGTGTTCGCGTTCCTCGACGCCGTGTGCGCGGGCCGGACGCTCAGTGCCCGGGACGCGCTGGCGACTCATGAACTGTGCGAGCGGGTGGTCCGAGCGGTGCAGCAGCGGTCCGCCGCAGCCTGACCGTGCGCGCGCCCTCCGAGAGCGCCGTCGCCGCGAGCACCAGCAGCGCCAGATGGACGGGCCAGTCCCCGTACCGCACGTACGGGGTGACGCCGTCGGCGAGCGGAACCTCGTAGACGGCCGTCGTGCTCGCCTGAGTGCCCAGCCAGGAGCCGACGCGCCGACCGCTCGCGTCGTACACGGCCGAGACGCCGGTGAGGGTCGCGTGGACGAACGGCCGCCCCGTCTCGGCGGCGCGCAGCGCGCCCAGCGAGGCGTGCTGCGCGGGCGCCCAACTGTGCTGGAACGACGAGGTCGACGACTGGGCCACGAGGACGTCCGCGCCGTCCTCGGCGAGGCGACGGCTCATGTCGGGGAACGCCGTCTCGAAGCACACCATCGGCCCGACGCGCAGCCCGGGGCCGGCGTGCATCACGACCTGCCCGGCGCCGCGCCGCCGGTCCTCACCGGCCGCCTTGCCGACGGACGTGGCCCAGCCCAGCAGGGAACGGGCCGGTATGTACTCGCCGAACGGCACCAGCCGCATCTTGTCGTAGCGGTCGCCGGTCGGACCGGCCGGGCCGACGAGGATCGAGCTCTTGTAGATGCCGGGCCGGTCCGAGCGGCGGGCGTCCACGTTGACGAGGATGTCGGCGCCGGTCGCCCGGGACAGCGTCGCGAGCCGCTCGGCCAGATCGGGCCGCTCGGCGAGGTCGTACCCGACACTGCTCTCGCCCCAGACGATCAGATCGACGTCCTGCCCGATCAATCGGCGGGTCACCTGCTCCTCGCGGTCGAAGCGCAGGTCAGGGCCGTCGATCATCCCGGGCTGCACGACCGCGATCCGGGCCTCGCCCTGCCCCTCGCCGTCGGGTCGCGGGGTCCATATCCACGCGGCCGAGGCGGTGGCGGCGGTGGCCACCAGCCCGGCGACGGCCGGCGCCCGGGACGCGGGCAGCGCGATCAGCACGGCCGCCGCCACGTTGACCGCGACGACCAGGAAGCTGAGCAGCCACACCCCGCCGACCGAGGCGAGCCGCAACGCCGGCTGCACCTGCCACTGACTGGCCCCCAGCATGCCCCACGGGCCGCCGAGCGCCTGCCAGGAGCGGACGAGCTCCACGGCCAGCCAGCCCGAGGGCAGGACGAGGAGCGCGCACAGCACCCGGCCCCGGGTGGGGACGCCCTCGTCCGCCAGGAGCCGGCGCACCAGCCAGCCCCACGGCGCCCAGAGGCCGCCCAGCAGCACGGCGATCACGAGCGTGAACACATGCAGGTCCGGCAGCAGCCAGTGGTGCATGGCCAGCATGAAGCCGAACCCGCCGCTCCAGCCGTCGTACGCGGCCCGCCTGAACGTCGGCGCGGAGCGGATGAGCAGGATCCACGGGACGAGCGCGAGATACGCCCACCACCACAGGGCGGGCCCCGGGAAGGCGGCCACGGGCAGCGCGCCCGCGAGGGCCGCCACGGCCGTGCGCCGCCGGGGGGAGGTGAGCCAGTGTCCGAGCGTCTTCATACGACACCTCCCTACCCGCACTGAGCTTCAGTGTGCGCTCCGCGAACGATCTCGGACAGGGCAGGCGCCGGACTTGGCCGAACCCGATGCCTCAGCCCGGCGAAGCGCGCCGGTGCCCTCTCCTCGGACGGTGACCCGGGCCGGCCCGTCGCGGCTCAGTCGGCCATGCGGCGCCACTTCTCCTGTACGGCCACCTCCCGCACCCGCCACCCGTCGGGCGTCCGCAGCAGACCGAAGGAGTACCGGCCCCCGCACACGAAGTCCGGCGCGCCGGCCGGCGACCCGTTCTCCCCGGGCGCGAACCGCATCGGGTTGACGTAGTCGGCCTGCACCCGGGCGGTGTCGCCCGCGTCCTGCTCCAGCGTCCCGAAGCGCACCCGGCGGTTGACGATGAGATGCTGCCTCATCGCGAACACCCGCAGACTGTCCGCGAGCCAGGAGGCGACGCTCCCGGCGTCTCCCTCGATGCCTCCGGCCGAGCGGTAGTCCGCCCGCCCGTCCGGGGTGAACAGGTCGCGGTACGCCGTCCAGTCCCCGTCGTCGACCGCCACCGCGTAGTCGGTGACCAACCCGTCGACGGCCAGCCGGTCCATCACGGTGGCGAGCTCCACACGCTGCGTCATGGGCCCGAGTGTTGGGCATGCGAGCTGCTCAGCCAAGGCCTGTGCCGGGATCGATGCGGGCCGGACGAAATCCGGTCACCCAGCAGCACCGACCGACCCGCCCACCAGAAACCGAAGTTCCACACCCGAGCCCAGCCCGCCAAGCCCACCGTCGTTCACGGACCTTGGCCATCAAGTAACCCGGGCGCGGTGCTGGCGGTGGCGCCCGTGTCGCCGGTCAGGGAGACAGGTGGGTCAGGAGTTCTGCTTGGGTGGGGTACTCCTGCTCCTGGGGGAGCAGTTGGGCGGCTGAGGCCAGTCGGCCGTCTTCGACGAGTGCGTGGATCTCGTGGGCGAGCGGAGTCACGTCGGCTATGGACACGATCCACTCGTCCGCGTAACGCGACGACGCCTCACCCGAGAGCCCCAGTTGCAGTGAGCGGTACGGCAGGGGTTGCAGGTGCAGATCGCGTTCGGGGTCCCACTGCACGCGGGCCGGTGCGCGCTTGAGGTCACGCTGCCAGGCGTCGCGATCGGGATGCAGTCCGCGGACGTAACTCGACAGGCAGGCGTGGCGCAGCGCCCAGTCGAAGCCGTCGCGAGTGATCTCGACGGCGAGGACGGTCTCCTGGTCCCCCTTCGTGCCCCAGCCGGAGCGGTACATCATCCACAGGAAACTGGGCTTGATCCACGTCATGCGGCCAGGCCTCCACGCGGCCGGGAAACGGCCGTCCCGGATGGCGGGCAGTCCGATCTCGGGGGAGTACGCCTGGTAGACGGTGATCGTGGACGCTGTGTGGAGCGCGCGGATCCTGCGGAGCGGTTCTTCCATGGCGTACAGCGTGGGCTCGGTCAGCGCAGGCGACCACCGAATTTCGCCCCGTTGCTCCGACGGCATACCGGTTCCAGTTCGCCGATGGCCCTGATCTGCATCGCTTGCGGAGTGTGTGAGGACGACCGTGCATGGGAGACTCGGCGGTCAGCTCGCCGCGTCAGAAGGGTCGCTTGCCGTGTCGGACGTCACGCCGGTGCCGGTTCATCTCGACAAGGCGGTGGAGGGACTCGCGGAGAACCCCGCGCTGCCGCCCGAGCTCGTCTGCCGTCTGTTCGCCCACCGCAAAGGCTTCGGCAGCGTCGCCAAGCGTTCGGACCTGACCGACGACATGATCGCCGAGATCATCGCCATGGACGATCATTGGCTGATGCATGCGCTCGCGCTCAACGGCAGCCTCCCGCATGCCTTTCGGATGACGTTGGCCGAGCACCCGGATCCTGCGGTACGCGCGGCATTGGCGGTCGGCGCGGGCGCTGCACCACGAGAGCTGTTCGAGCGGCTGCTCGGCGACCCCGACCCGCGGGTGCGCGAGCACCTGGCGGAAAGCGATCACGTGCCGACGGATCTGCGCGCCCGGCTGGCGGCCGACCGGGACCCGCAGATCCGGACGGCACTCGCCCAGTGGTGGACGCAGGCTCCGGAGCCGGTGCGTCGGCTCCTGCTGACCGATCCCGAGGACGCGGTGCGCGCAGGAGCCTGCGCGACCTACTATCGACGGCTTCCCCATCCTGTCCCGCCTGCCGACCTGTTGCCGGCGCTGCTGGCCGACCCGGTCACGCGGGCGGGAGCGGTGCGGCACTGCACGCTGGACGCCGACACGGCCCGTCGGCTGGCCGACGACCCGGACGCCGACGTGCGCCAGGAACTGGCGGAACACCCCGACCTCCCGCCGCCCCTGCGCGACGTTCTCGCCGAGGACCCGAGCCCGCTGGTCGCGCTCAGCGTCTTCGCCCGTCAGGACACCCCACAGTCCACCCGCGCCGCGATCCACGCACGGATCTCGTCCGACGAGCCCCCGGTGAACTGGATCACCGACCTCCAAGACCTGGACGACGATGCTCTCGAACTGCAGCTCATGGGCGAGCAGGCGTGCCGGATGCTCCGGACGCTGCGCCTGCCGTGGGTCACCGCTGACCCGTTGCCCTACGCGGACTCGCCCTACGTCTGCTTCCGCGCCTCCGCCGCTCTGTCCGACGATCTGCCTGAGTCGGTCGTGGCCCGGTTGCTCGACGATGAGGAGAGCAGCGTCCGCACGGCGATGGCGCTGCATGTCCGGGACCGGATCGACCCCGCCACCGCCGAACGCATGGAGCGCAGCCACCGCCCGGAGAAGAAGACCCGGTGGCGTCCGGCCGATGACTTCCCCCTCCCGGCGGACGTCCTTCGGCGTCTGGCGTCCGATCCCGACCCGAGGATGCGGCAGTTGGCCCCGCGAGACCTCGACCTGCCGGTGGAGCTCGTCCGTCGCCTTGCCGCCGATCCCGATGCAAGGGTGCGTCGCGCGATCGTGACCCATCCCCGGCTTCCGACCCGCGACCTCACTGAGCTGTTGGCCGACTCGTCGGAATCGGTCGCTGCCGCCGCAGCCGCCCAGCCCCGCCTGCCGCTCCCAGCCATGCACCGACTCCTCGCCCTGGCAGGCTTGTGAGGGACGTGGCTCCGCTCGACCACGACATCCCACCTATGAGTGAGCCGCCGTGATCTGAACACTCGGCGGTCCGGATGCTGGATGATCCCTACTCCACCTCGATGCCGAAATCCCGGACGAGTTCCTCCAGGCCGCCCGTGTAGCCCTTGCCGCCCAGGACGAAGTCCCAGTCCCCGTTCGGCCTTCGGCGGAAGGAGCCGAGCACCAGGGCGGTTTCGCGGGGTCGGCCGTCGGAGACGTCCAGTCGTCCCAGCTCGGCGAGCCCTGGATCGAGCAGTCGGATGCCTGCGTCGGTGAAACCGGAGAGGTCGGCGTCCGGGTTGACCTCCGGGTCGATGGCCGCCACGAGCACGAACCGGTCGGCCTCATCGGGCAACCCGTCGAACGAGACGCAGATCGCGGCCTTGTCGGGTGCGTCGGCGGGAAGGGCGCGCACCGAGCCGTCGGGCGTCTGCGGGTTGTTGAAGAAGACGAAGTGGTCGTCGCTGAGGACCCGGTTGCCACGGCAGACGAGAGCACACACGTCCAGGGCGACGCTTCCGGTCCACGACATGCCCAGGACGTTGTAGTCGTCGGGCAGTCGGGTGTCCGCAGTCGTGGGCGCCGGCTGTGCCGAACCGCGCTGACTTCCCTCACCCAGTCGTCCGCGCAGTCCGTGGCGGTGCAACAGGTCGACGAGTTCCGCGCCCGAGACGAGTTCCAGCGGCTTGCCGTTGGCGAAGGTGTGCGAGCCGGGGCCGAATCCCGATGTCGTCACGAGGACGCCCTTGTTGGCGCCGGCGTCCTGAACGGTTCCGTACAGGTCACGCACGGCGGTGGGCGGCACGGTGTTGCGATAGCGCTTCACCTGCACGACGATCTTGCCGCCCCGGATCGGCGTCGGATCCAGCGCGTCGACGTCCACACCGCCGTCGTTGGAGCGCTGGGTGGTCACCGCCTGCATCCCCATGGCGCGGAAGAGATCGGCGACGAGATTCTCGAAGGCGATCGGGTCCATGGCGAACAGGTCGGGCTCCGCGTCGCTGCCGTGGGCGACGACGCGGTTGCCGACGTCCTGCGGTCGTCTGCTCGGCCGCACCGGCGTGAGCTGGTCGGGGCGAGCCGAGAGCTGGCCGCGCAGTGCGTCGGCCAGGCAACTGGTCGCGTCGACCTGAGCCAGGTGCAGGTCACGGAACGTGGCGCGCGAGGCCATGACGGTGGCGAGGAAGATCTGGCCCGGTCGGCCCGTCGTGGGATCGTGCCCGTCGACGAAGCCGTTCACCGTCACGGACTCCAGCGCACCCAGCTCGTCCGCGCCGAACAGCTCGTGCAGAACGAGCAGCATGCACTGGGCCAGAACCTCCCGGTACAGTGCCCGGCGCTGGCCGACCGGTCGGGGCGTCTCCTTGTCCTGGTCGGCCCCGGACAGGTATCTGACCGCCTTGACCTCGGGGACGATGTCGTAGGCGGGCAACTCCCAATCCAGCACCAGTTGCCGTGCTGCGGGGTCGTAGGCCGCTGCCACCTGACGTGGGAAGCCTTCCGGCCACGCCGTCGAGGCGTAGAGGGCGGCGGAGAAGTATTCGATCACGGAATCGGGATCCCGGCGCCTCACGCCGTCCGTTGTCGCGTCGATGCCGGCGTTGTGTCGTCGCACATCGGCCAGCTGGGCATCGACCCACTGCTGGTACTCCCGCTGGTACGACGCCAGTTGTCGCTGTCGCTGAGTCTCCGCGGCCTGGGCTGCCTGCCAGTCGCGCTCGAAGCGCGCCCGCGCTTCGGCCTGTGCCTGGGCCCTGCGACTCGCGGTCCAGCCGCTCTGGGTCTGGTAGTGCTGGAAATCCGGCATCGGCACCGGCTGCGCCAGCGGTCCCGGCGCGAAGGGCTGCACTTCCTCGGGTCGCCTGAGAGAGGAAGCCCTGAAGGCCTGAGCCCGGCAACCCGAGGCGAGCAGACGCTGTAACGCCGCGACCTGCGCGTCCAGTTCTTCCGTGCGTCGCAGAGCCTCTGCCTGCCGGTACTCGCGGTGGCTCTGGGCAGCTCGCCGCTGATAGGCCCGCTCCTGCTGCTCTTGCTGTCTGCGCCGTCTGGCTTCGGCCTCCAGCTGGCGCTGTTGCTGCCGTTGCATCTCGGCCCAGATGCCGACCGAACCAGTAGACCGACGACTCATGTGCTGCAGGCCCTCCCCAGGGGCGGGGGCAGCCGAAAAATGGGTTGGTTGTCCCCGCAACCAGTTGTCACGAGACGACTCTATCCAGCAATCGCCGTCGCGCACATCCACTCGTCGAACGTAGTCCGATCGGGTCGTCTGTGCAGGTCAACGTGACTCGAGGGTAACCACCACGCGGTTCGGGTCGCAGTGCCGAATCCGGCGACCGACAGACGGGACGCGGCGGTCGAAGCGGTCGCCGGCGCGGACCTGACTCACCCGGCCTGTCGCGCGGCCCGCAGCATGGCGTCCGCCACGGTGAGGAACAGCACCGGGTCCGGCACGCCGGAGACCGGCTCCCGCACCGGCTTGCGCTCACCGTTGACCACGACGCAGATGGTCGATCCCATCAGTTCGACCTCGCTGACCCTCTTCCAGTCCAGGACCGTGCCCCCGTGCTCGAGCCCGGCCGGGCCCACGGTGAACGGTCCGAACTGCAGGCGCTCACCGGCCTGCAGCAACTCGGCGAGTTCGGCCAGCCGGGCCGTGGCGTCCTCCTGCGCGATCCGGTTCTGGACGGCGGCCCAGCTGTGGGCGATCTGGGAGCCGATCTCCTGCGCGCCCGGAGTGTCGCCCGACACCGTGAAGTTGCCGGCCGGCATCTGGACGTACACGGTATGGGTGGTGGACATCTTGACCCCGTTGCGGACGAGGTCCGTCGCGTGCCGCTGGCATCCGGTGATCTCGTCCCAGGTCCCGGCGATCGGCGACTGCGAACCGTACTGGTAGACGACGCCACGGTCGAAGACCGCACACCAGGCGACCGGTCTGAACCGTGCGGCCAGCGGGACGGAGATCGCCCCGAGGAAGGAGCCCCCGCCGAGGATGATGAAGAGGATCGCGTTCGTCCACTCGCTCTCATCGCTGATGACGAAGACCATCATCACGCAGAACGCCGTGACCAGCAGGAACATGAATGAAGCCCACCAGGCGACCGAACTGGTCCGGGAGCGAAAGGCGTACCGGCCGGATCCGAGTTGCCGCTGCGCCGCCGCACCGGGCACGGTCGCAGGGATCTCGTCCCACAGGTTTCGAGCCGTCATCGTCGCTCCCACCGTGCCGCTGTTCTCCAACAGGCCTGCAAACAAGGCGAGTTGAGGTTTTCCATGTCACGCGATGCTATGGCGTGTGGCCGGAAACCGATAGACGGCTGCGGCCGTGGGATCCGGCGGGTCCGAATGTCTTGGCAGGACGCGTTCGCAGGGAGCCTCCGGCGGAAGCCTCGGCAGGACGCCTTCGCGGTCGTCCGGAAAGGAACCACGGCCGGGTCCTGGCCGTCCTACGATCGCTCGCATGCTGATGCGTCGGACCTTACGGATGATCGTCGTGCTCGCTGTGACCCTCGCCGGAGCGATCGGGGGTGGCGTGGGCACGGCGCAGGCCGAGGGGAGCCGACCCTCGGACGACCGGCAGCTGTTGTTCTACAACCACTCCTACGGAGTCCTCGACCGGGAGACCGCCGACGCGGTCGAACACTCCGACTACCTCTCGGACTTCGCCGACTTCCAGGTCCGCACCACCACCGGGACCGGCGGACAGACGTGGACCGGCCGCTATCTGATGGGCCGCGAGACCTACCTGGAACTGTTCGGAGTCAGTGACATCGCCGGCCGGGACGGCGCCCTCGGCTCGGCCGGGCTGGGGCTGTCGACCGAACGGGAGGGGGACCTGGCGACGGTCGCCGAGCGCCTGAGGAGCGAGGGGGTCGCGGATCCCGTCGAGTTCCTCCAGACCCGGGACTTCGGCGACGGTGTGCCCGTGCCGTGGTTCGACGCCGTCCTCACCACCGCCGAGTACGACGCGTTCGGGGCCTGGGCGATGGAGTACCGGCCCGAGTACTTCGCCGATCCTCGCGGCAACACCGAGCCGGCGAGCTTTCCCGGTGACGTCGGCAGGGAGCGCTACCTCGGCGACGGCTACCGCACCCGTCTGATGCGTGACGTGACGTCCGTCCGGCTCGCGGTCACCGAGGGCGACCTCGCCGACACCGTGCCGCTGCTGCGGGCCGGGGGATTCGTCGTCCGCAACGTGACGGGCGGCGGCGTCGTCGCGGAGTGCGGCGGCACCACGATTCGGCTCGACCCGGTGCCGCGTGACCAGGCCGGGCTGCGTCGCGTCGACATGTCGCTCAACCGGCCCGTGGCCGACCGGCACGTCGAGAGGATCGGTCACTCGACCCTGGTCGTGGGCCCCGGCAGCCGTGCCGTGTGGACCTTCGCCGACGACGCCGACGAGGTCCTCGGGAGCGCCGGCCCGGCGAGGACGCCCACCGGGTGAGGGAGGATGCCGTGTGACCCGATCCCTGAGGTTCTTCTTCGAGGCCGGCGTGGACACTCCGTTGTGGCCGCAGGACACGCGCAGTGAGTACGGCTACCCCGTCGAGCTGTGTCGGCTCCCGATCAGCCCGGCGACCAGGACGGAGCTGGCCAGGCTGTCCGACTGGTATCAGTCGTCGATCGACTGGTCCTACCCGCCGAATCCGTCGCCCTGGCCGGAGGGGGAACGCGAGCGCTTCAAGGAGCAGGCGCAGGCGGCCCTGGCGGCTCTGCGGCGCGAGTTGGGCGCGGAGTGGACCGTCCGCGACGAGAGTCTGCTCTGACGACGGGTGACGGTGGGCGACGGCGGGTATCTGCGGGTATCGGCGGCGACGGTGGCGGTGTGGGGGCTCAGGCCGCCTTGACCACTTCGCCGCGGATCGCCGACGCCCACTCCACCACCAACAGCTCGTACTCCGCCCGCTCCTGGGTCGACAGCGACCCGCCGGCGCGCATCCAGAGCGCCCGGATCCGCTCGTTCACCTCGGCAGCGGACCGCACGGAACCAGGGGAGACAGAAGTGGGGGACATGGGCCAAGCCTAGGCGCAAGAACTGACACTGCGCTACCGGACGGCTACGCCCGCCGATATGGGCTTGGTCACGGCTGATCGATCAACCGGGCCGACCCTGCGGCGAGTTCACCTGCCCCGCCGTTCCGCGTCCCGAACCCGGCCCGAACCGGCCCGATCCGGCCCAATGCGGTCCGGCCTGGTCCGACCCGCTCTGGCCGAGCAGGGACGGACCGGGCCGACGCGTCAGCCCGCCGACTCCGCCGCGTGCGGGCTCAGCGCGCCCGTCGCGACCAGGGCGATGATCACGACGCCCAGGACGACTCGGTAGTAGACGAACGGCATGAACGACTTGGTGGAGATGAACTTCATGAACCAGGCGATGACGGCGTATCCGGACGCGAACGCGATGACCGTCGCGAACAGCGTCGGCCCCCACGCCACATGGCCGCCCTCCAGCGCGTCCTTGGTCTCGAAGACTCCGGAGGCCAGCACGGCCGGGATGGCCAGCAGGAACGAGTAACGCGCCGCGGCCTCGCGCTTGTAGCCCATGAACAGACCGCCGCTGATGGTGGCGCCGGAACGGGAGACGCCGGGGATCAACGCGCAGGCCTGGCAGAGGCCGAAGATCAGGCCGTCCTTGACGCCCAGGTTCTCCAGGGTCTTGCGCTGCTTGGGCGCGCGGTGCTTCCCGCCGGTCTCGTCGCGTGCCGCGAGACGGTCGGCGACGCCGATCACTATGCCGACGACGACGAGCATGGTGGCGGTGATCCGCAGGTCGCGGAAGGGCCCCTCGATCTGGTCCTTCAGGGTCACGCCCAGCAGGCCGATCGGGATCGAGCCGACGATCACCAGCCAGCCCATCTGGGCGTCGTGGTCCTTGCGCATCGTCTTGTCGAACAGCGACCGGCTCCACGCCGCGATGATCCGGCCGATGTCCTTGCGGAAGTAGATGAGGACCGCGGCCTCCGTGCCGATCTGCGTGATCGCCGTGAACGCGGCGCCGGGGTCCTTCCACCCGGAGAACGCCGCGGTCAGCCGCAGGTGCGCGCTGGAGGAGACGGGGAGGAACTCGGTCAGCCCCTGGACGAGTCCGAGGACGAGGGATTCAAACCAAGACATGAGGTTACGGAGTCCAAGTGCCGATCGGAGAGGGGCGACGGCGACGGCAGGCAGCCGCGGCCGTCGATTCAAGACTGTGCAAAGGAAGGGTAGCGGTCTCGTGTGCCGCCTCGTTCACAGGGGTTTCGGGGGACGCCGCGGCCGCCGCCCGCCAGACGTCTGCCGCTGGCCCGCCGCCCGCCCGTCGCTCGCCCGCCGGTGTGCGGCGGGGGTATGCGCATGGTTGACCCGCCGCCCGGCCGCCGCATACGTTGCTGCCGACGGGAAAGCGCTTGCTGTGCATCTGTCCTGCACGCTTCCCGATCGTCGCTGGCCCGCCCGGCTGAACGGCCGCACGTCACAGGAGTGCTGATCACGTCCATGTCCACCACCACTCCGCCCCGCGTCCCGCTCGACGGCCGCCGCATCCGGGCCGCCGTGATCGGCGTCGGCGCCATCGGCCGCGGTTCCCATCTGCCGGCCCTCCAGGAGCTCGCCGCCGAGGGCGAGACCGAGGTCGTGGCGGCCGTTGACATCGATGCCACCGCCGTCCGGGCGTTCTGCGCGGACGAGGGCGTCCCGCACGCCTACACCGATCTGGAGCTGATGCTGGCGGAGCAGCGACCCGACCTCGTGACCATCTGCACCCCGCCGACCCTGCACCGCGAGCAGAGCATCGCCGCGCTGCGGGCGGGCGCCTGGGTGTGGTGCGAGAAGCCGCCCGTGCCGACCCTCGCCGACTACGCGGCCGTGGAGGCGGAGGAGGGCGCACAGGGCGGCCCGTACTCGTCGATCGTCTTCCAGCACCGCTTCGGGTCCGGGACGCGGCATGTGCGGCGGCTGCTCGCCGAGCAGGCCTTCGGACGGCCGCTCGTCGTGCACTGCCAGACCACCTGGTACCGCGACGCCGCGTACTACGCCGTGCCCTGGCGCGGCCGCTGGCAGACCGAGGGCGGCGGCCCGGCCATGGGCCACGGCATCCACCAGATGGACCTCATGCTCGACCTGCTCGGCCCGTGGAGCGAGGTGCGCGCGATGGCCGGCCGGCTCGTGCACGACGTGGAGACGGAGGACGTGTCCACCGCGCTGGTCCGCTTCGAGAGCGGCGCCCTGGCCACGGTCGTCAACAGCGTCCTGAGCCCCGACGAGGTCAGCCGGATCCGCATCGACTGCGAACGGGCCACCGTCGAGCTCACCCACCTCTACGGCCACTCCAACGCCGACTGGCGCGTCACCCCCGCCCCCGGTGTCCCGGACGACGAGGCGGCGGGCTGGCGGGACTTCGGCGCGGACGTCCCCAGTTCCCACCTCGCGCAGCTGCGGGAGCTGGTCGAGAGCATGCGCGCCGGCCGCAGGCCGCGCAGCAGCGGCGCCGACGGACGCACCAGCCTGGAGCTGGTGACCGCGCTGTACAAGTCGGCGTTCACCGACGCCACGGTGCGACGGGGCGAGATCGGGCCCGGCGACCCCTACTACACGGCGCTGCACGGCGGCGCCCCGGGCTGGGCGCCCGGCACGAACACGGACGCGGGCACGGGCACGGGCAGGGACACGGGCGGCACGGGCACTGTCACCGGCACGGGCTCGGGCGACGCCCCGGACCCGGCGCGGGCGGAGGCGCCCGCGTGAGCGGGGAGCTGCGGCTCGTCCACGCCCACGGTGACCGGGTCACCGTGACCGACCCGGTCACCGGCGTGGAGCTGCTCGCCTACGTCTACCGACCGGAGGCCGCCTGGGAGGCGCCGAAGCCGTACGTCCACCCGGTGCGGACCCTGGCCGGCGACGTCGTCACCGACTACCGCCCGAACGACCACCGCTGGCACAAGGGCCTGTCGCTGACCGCCTCCCACCTCTCGGGGGCCAACCTGTGGGGCGGCAACTCGTACGTCCACGGCGACGGTTATCTCGAACTGCCCGAGCGGGTCGGCTCCATGACGCACGCGGGCTTCGACGAGGTCGCCGCGAGGGACGGCCGGGTCGTCATTGCCGAGCGTCTCGACTGGCGGCCGCACAGCGGGGAGCTCTGGGCGCAGGAGTCGCGCCGGATCGAGGTGCACGACGTCGACCACGGCTCCGGTTCCTGGGCGCTGACCTGGACCAGCGTCGTCGTCAACCGCCGGGAGGAGCCGCTGCGCTTCGGCAGCCCGACCACCGCGGGGCGGGAGATGGCCGGCTACACGGGCTTGTTCTGGCGCGGCCCGCGGGGCTTCCGGGACGGCCGGATCATCGGCCCGGACGGGGAGGGGCCGGAGCTCATGGCCTCGCAGAGCCCGTGGCTCGCGCTGTCCGGCGAGCACGACGGCGCCGACGGCCACGCCACCGTCGTCTTCGCGCACGCCCCCGAGAACGACCACGACGGGGCCCGGGGCGCACACCCCGCCCACTGGTTCGTCCGCAACGAGCCCTTCGCGGGCATCGCCCCGTCCTGGGCGTTCTTCGACGAACTGGAGCTCGCCCCCGGCGAGACGCTCAGCCGCCGCTATCGCGTCGTCGTGGCCGACGGCGCCTGGGAGCGGCCGGAGATCGTCAAGTACCTCGAGGAGCACCCCTGGTGAGCGGCTACGCGGGCCTGCCCGGCGGCGTCGCGGTGTCGCAGCTGCGGTCGCCTGGTTCACGCCCGGCACGATCCACCGGCTGGTCCACGAGGACGACCTGCGCATCACGGTGCTGATGCAGAACAGCGGGCTGCCCGAAGCGGGCGACGCGGTGCTGACGCTGCCCCCGCGCTACCTCGCCGACCCGGAGACGTACGCCGCCGCGACGGCGATCCCGGCCGGCGTCCCGGAGGCGGAGCAGGCCAGGATCGCCCGGGACCGGCGCGACCTCGCGCTGGAGGGCTACCAGGCGCTGCGCGAGGCGCCGGACCCCGCCGGCCGCCCTGGCCGAGTTTCACCGGGCCGCCGCCGCGCTCGTGCGGCCGCGGCTCGCCGCATGGCGTGAGCGCCGGCTCCGCGGTGCGCGGGCGGCGGCGCAGACCACGGCGGAGCAGCTCGACCGGCTCGCGGACGGTGACGTCTCCTACCTCGCCGAGGCGGTCGTACGGGCCGAAGAGCCGTCGGCGCACGGGAGGTTCGGGATGTGCGGCCGACTGGACGTGTACCGGGCGTAGACCCCTGCGGGAGCCGGGAGCCGGGAGCCGGGAGCCGGGAGCCGGGAGCCGGGAGCCGGGAGCCGGGAGCCGGGAGCCGGGAGCCGGGAGCCGGGAGCCGGGGAGGGGGCTGCTACGGCCGGCGGGGCGTCGGCGGCCGGTCCGGGCCGGTCACCGGGTCACGCCCGCCGCAGGTGGTGGCGCTTGCGCCAGGCGACCGCCGCGCCGCCGACCGCCGGCAGGGCGATGCAGCCGAGGGCGATCAGGAAGGCCGGCGAGGTGGGGGAGGAGGCACGGGCCCCGGCGACTACGTACGCGGCCGTGTTGGGGACCGAGCCGAGCGCGGTCGCGATCAGGAAGGACGGCCAGCTCATCCGTGAGACGGCGGCGCAGTAGTTCGCGGCCGCGAACGGTATTCCGGGAAAGAGCCGGGCCGCCAGCATCGAGCGCAGGCCGTGCCGGCTGAGCTGCCCGTCCGCCGCGGTGAGCAGCCGTCCGCGCAGCAGCGGCCGCAGGGCCTCCTGACCCAGCAGGCGGCCCAGTCCGAAGGCCGTGCCGGCCCCCAGCACCGTGCCCGCCAGCGCCGCCGCGACGCCCCACTGCGAGCCGAACAGCGCGCCCGCGGCCAGGTTCAGCAGCGGTCTCGGCACGAACGCCACCGTGCACAGCCCGTACGCCACCGCGAAGACCACGGCCGCCGACGGGCCGCCCAACTGCGGTGGCCAGCCGTCCGCGAGCAGCTTCTGCGGCTCGAAGAGCAGCACGCTCGTGGCGGCCGCGGCGAGCAGCGCGACCAGCAGAGCCAGGCGGGACCAGGGCGAGAGCAGCACCGCGGTGCACCGCGCGGCGAGAGCGCCGGGCGCGCGGACCGCACCGGTGTCGCGGGCGACGACCGGTGGGGCGGCGGGCGTGGCGACGCCGGGGCCCAGGGGGAGGACGGCGGGGACGACGAGCTCCGTGGCGATGGCCCGGGGAGGGGCCGTGGCGGTGCCGCCAGAGCTGGTGGTGGCATCGAGCATCCAGCGACAGTAACTGACGCAGATGTGTGATCGCCGTATGGTGCGTCTCATGACCGTCACAAGTGCGGGCGCTCCCGACGTGCCGGACAGCGTTCTCGCCGACGTCGTGCTGGAGCGGCTGACGTCCGTGTACGGCGCCGCCGCCGATCCCGGCCGGGCGGCGGCGATGAGCGCGTACATGAAGGACGTCGCCCCGTTCCTGGGCCTCCCCACACCCGACCGCCGGACCCTGTCCCGCACGGTCCTGGCGGGAACCCCGCGCCCCGGTGAGGACGACTGCACGGCGATCGCGCTGCGCTGCTGGGCGCTGCCGCAGCGCGAGTACCACTACTTCGCCGTCGACTACCTGCGCCGGCACGCGGGTCGCCTGTCCTCCGCCTTCCTGCCGACGGCCCGCCGGCTCGTCGCCACGACGTCCTGGTGGGACACGGTGGACCTGCTCGCCGCCCATGTGGTCGGCGCCCTCGTCGCGGCCGATCCCCGGCTCACCGCCGACATGGACGCCTGGATCGCGGACGACGACCTGTGGGTCGCCCGCACCGCCCTGCTCCACCAGCTGACCTACAAGGACCGCACGGACGCGGACCGTCTGTTCGCCTACTGCCTGCGCCAGTCCGGGCACCCCGACTTCTTCGTGTGCAAGGCCATCGGCTGGAGCCTGCGCGAGTACGCCAAGACCGACCCGGAGGCCGTCCGCGCCTTCCTCGTCCGCGAGCGGGGCCGGTTCGCGCCGCTGAGCGTGCGCGAGGCGCTGAAGAACATCGGCGGCGTCCCGACCGGTTGAGGGCCGGCCGCCGACCGGGCCGCCGAATCGCCAGACCGCCAGACCGCCAGACCGCCGAATCGCCAGACCGCCGGAGTGCCGAACCACCGAAAACCCTTCGACACCGGACGAACGGTCCGCGATGATCGACGACATGTTCCGGTATGCCTTCCTCCTCGCCGCATCCGCAGTAGCGGATGCCCCGAAGGCTGCCGTCCCGCCTGTCCCGGCCGCTGTCGACGGCGCCCGAAGCTGACCCTCTCCGGATCGTCCGGCGGACCCCGCAGGGGGAGGGTCGGGCAGTGACCCGGGGTCCGCGTTCCTCTGGAACTCCTACGGACACGCTTCGAGGTACAGCCATGCCCAAGACCGCCTACGTGCGCACCAAGCCGCACCTCAACATCGGCACCATGGGTCACGTCGACCACGGCAAGACCACCCTGACCGCGGCCATCACCAAGGTCCTCGCCGACCGCGGGACCGGCGCCTTCGTGCCGTTCGACCGCATCGACCGCGCCCCGGAGGAGGCCGCGCGCGGCATCACCATCAACATCGCGCACGTCGAGTACGAGACCGACACCCGGCACTACGCGCACGTCGACATGCCGGGCCACGCCGACTACGTCAAGAACATGGTCACCGGCGCCGCGCAGCTCGACGGGGCGATCCTCGTCGTCTCCGCGCTCGACGGGATCATGCCGCAGACCGCCGAACACGTCCTGCTCGCCCGGCAGGTGGGGGTCGACCACATCGTCGTCGCGCTCAACAAGGCCGACGCCGGGGACGAGGAGCTCATCGACCTCGTCGAGCTGGAGGTCCGCGACCTGCTCACCGAGCACGGCTACGGCGGCGACTCCGCGCCCGTCGTCCGGGTGTCGGGGCTGCGGGCGCTCGCGGGCGACCCCCGGTGGACGGCGTCGGTCGACGCGCTGCTCGACGCGGTGGACACCTATGTGCCGCTGCCCGAGCGGTATCTCGACGCGCCGTTCCTGCTGCCCGTGGAGAACGTGCTCACCATCACCGGCCGCGGGACCGTCGTCACCGGGGCGGTGGAGCGGGGCACGGTGCGGGTGGGCGACCGGGTCGAGGTGCTGGGCGCGGGCGTCGACAGCGTGGTGACGGGACTGGAGACGTTCGGCAAGCCCATGGACGAGGCGCAGGCCGGCGACAGCGTCGCGCTGTTGCTGCGCGGTGTGCCGCGCGACGCGGTGCGCCGGGGTCATGTGGTGGCCGCCCCCGGCAGCGTGACGCCCCGTCGCAGGTTCTCCGCCGAGGTGTACGTGCTGTCGACGCGGGAGGGCGGCCGTGCCACGCCCGTCTCGACCGGATACCGGCCGCAGTTCTACATCCGCACGGCGGACGTCGTCGGGGACGTGGACCTGGGGGAGGCCGCCGTGGCGCGGCCCGGTGACCGCGTCGCCATGACCGTCGAGCTGGGCCGGGAGGTCCCGTTGGAGCCCGGGCTGGGCTTCGCCGTCCGCGAGGGCGGGCGCACGGTGGCGGCGGGCACGGTGACGGCCGTCCTGTGACCACGGCCCGCACCTCGTAGCAGGACGGGGGGACGGCGGACGCGCGCCGCGGTCCCCCCGGCACAATGAGAGCGTGAACGACCAGGCGAGCCGGCAGGCGAACGACGACCCCGTACCCGTGACCCGAGCCGTCGACCACGGCGTCGCCAAGCTGATGCCCGACGTCGACCGGCGTCGGGCCTGGCTGCTGACGGTCGACGGGGCCCCGCAGTCCTACGTCGACCTCGACGAGCCGGCCCATCTGGAGTTCGAGTACACACGCCGTCTGGGCCATGTCCTGGACACCGTCGCCGAGCCGGGGCGGCCGCTGGACGCGCTGCATCTCGGCGGCGGCGCGCTCACCCTGCCCCGGTACCTGGCCGCGACCCGCCCCGGCTCCCGGCAGGACGTCGTCGAGTTCGACCACGGCTTGCTGGACCTGGTCGCCGAGTGCCTGCCCCTGCCGGCCGGGGCGCGCATCGCCCTGCACGCGGCGGACGCGCGGGCCTGGCTGGAGGCGGCGCCGGACGAGTGCGCCGACGTCCTCGTCGCCGACGTCTTCGGCGGCTCGCGGGTCCCCGCCGCGCTGACGTCCCTCACCTACGCCCGCCAGGCCGGACGGGTGCTGCGCGGTGACGGCGTCTACCTCGCGAATCTCGCGGACTCGGCGCCGTTCGGCTTTCTGCGCTCCCAGCTCGCCAACCTGGCGGCGGTCTTCGAGGAGCTGGTGCTCATCGCCGAGCCGGGCGTGCTGCGCGGCCGCCGGTTCGGCAACGCGGTCCTGGCCGCCGCGCACCGCCCCCTCGACGTGACCGCGCTGGCCCGCCGCACGGCCTCCGACGCGTTCCCGGCCCGGGTCGAGCACGGCCCCGGCCTGCGCCGTTTCATCGGGGACGCGCGCCCGGTGCGGGACGAGGACGCCGTGCCGTCGCCCGAGCCGCCCGAGGGCGCCTTCGGCATCGGCTGACCGGCGCCCCTCGCCCGGCCCCGCCCGGGACCCGCGCCCCCGTGGTCCGCGGTCAGCTTCCTAGTTGTGCGTCGGGGTTCCGTGCAGGCGAACGGTGCTGAGGATCTGCATGATCGTGGCGTTCGGGAGCTCGTCCTTCACGCCCTTGGCCCCGTAGAGGTTCACCGACACGAAGTCGCCCGTGGAGTTCTTGAAGCCGAAGGTGATCGCCTTGCCGTCGCTGTCGCACTTGCCCTTCTGGGGCGTGTTCGTCGACCGGGCCCACGCGTAACTGCCCTTGATGCCCGAGGCGGTGGTGAAGGCGGTGGCCTTCTTGTCGAAGGTGAGGCTCTTCTTGTCCGGCTCGGTGTAGCCGCCGAACACCCACCAGGCGGGCGTGTTGATCGCGATCTCGTCGGTGGTCTTGGCGCCGTCGGCGCCCTTGGAGCCGACCACGGCCAGTGCGGTGTCCTCGGTCTTGCCGTCCTTGTCGGAGTCCGTGGAGCACCACTTGGACTTCAACTCGGCCGTGCCGCCCTGAAGGATCCGGTCGTAGCCGTCGGACTTCGTCTTGTCCTCCCACTCGAAGCCCTGGCTCAGGCCTGGCGACTGGACCTCCCAGTCCGCCGGCACGTCGTAGGCGAGGCCCCACTTGGGGTTCACGACGACCTTCCAGCCGGCGACGGTCGGCTTCTCGGTCTCGTTGCTGCGCGGGTTGTCGTCCGTGCCGGACGAGGCGGAGGCCGAAGCGGAGGCGGAGGTCGTGGGGCTCGGGCTGCCCTTGCCCGCGTCGGTCTTCTCGTCGTCACCGCCGCCCAGCACGAGGAAACCGGTGACTCCGGCGGCCACGACGACGGCGGAGGCCGCGACGATCGCGACCAGCTTCGTCCGGTCGCCTCCGCCCCCGCCCCCGGCTCCGCCGTTGCCGGGCGGCGGCGTGGGCGCGCCCGCGGGCGACGGGGCGCCCCACTGGGGCTGCTGGGCATAGGGGTTGGGCTGCTGCTGGTAGCCGGGCTGCTGATACGGGTTCGGCTGCTGGTATCCCGGCTGCTGGTACGGATTGTTCTGCGCCTGCGGGTTCTGCTCTCCCCCGGGCGGCTGCTGTCCTGGCCACATGGCCTGAAACCCTAGTGCTGCGCAGGACACGTTTCGGTCACCGCCCCTTGTCAGGGACGTACCGAATCGGGGTTCCGCCGGAAGGACCACGCGAACGGTGTCCGTGATCTCCCGGATTGCGGTGACGGCCGTTCGTGTCCCGGCGGCGCGCGGATGTCGTCGACGTCACCGCGAATCGGGGTGCGGGGCTCGTCACACCGGTATGGCCAGTCGAAGCTACTCGTAGGTAACCTCCGGGTATGAGCGCAGACCAGATGTCCGTCGGCGAGATGCTCGCCGCCACCGTGCCCATGGCCCGGACCCTCCACCTCGAGTTCCTGGAGGCCGGGCCGGAGAAGGCCGTGGTCGTCCTGCCGGACCAGGGCGAGTTCCACAACCACGTGGGCGGCCCGCACGCCGGGGCGATGTTCACGCTCGGCGAGTCCGCCAGCGGCGCGATCGTCCTCGCCGCGTTCGGCGACCAGCTCTCCCGGGCGGTGCCGCTCGCGGTCGGCGCCGAGATCGCCTACCGCAAGCTCGCCATGGGCCCGGTCACCGCCACCGCCACACTGGGCCGTCCGGCCGCCGAGGTGATCGCGGAGCTCGACGCCGGCGAGCGCCCCGAGTTCCCGGTCGCCATCGAGATCCGCCGCGCCGACGGGGCCGTCACCGGCGAGATGACCGTGATCTGGACCCTGCGTCCCAACGGCTGAGCCGGATTCGCGCACCGGCGGGGCCGGGCGCTCCCGGGCATGCGCCCGCCCCCGCCTCTGCTCCCGTGCCGCGTCGCACGGTCGGCCACGTCGCCGGTGTGGTGACGGCGGCCCCATGCGCCCCGCGCCGTGCATCGTGCGGCCCGCCGAGAGCTCCCGCCCGGCGGCGGTCGGCCCGAACTCACCGCCGAGGCCCGGCCCGGCGCCCTCCAGGGCCTGGGGCGCCGTCAGGCCGAGGACGCAGCCCCCGATCGCCTGCATGTGCGGGCGCGGGCGACAGGCGTGGAGTGTCAGGCCCGGAAAGTCGGGGCCGGAGGCGTGGGGCGCGGGCGTGCGGGGCGCTGAGGGCCGGGCGCTGGGCGCTCTTGCCGATGATGCTGAGCGGCGGCGGTGACGGCGGTGCGCCGAGAGCCGCCTCGGGGGTTCCTTCGGTCCGGTCTCGTCGGCTCCCGGACGGATGCGCAAGGGTCGCCGCGACAGACCCGGGGTTGGAGATTTCGTGCGCCATCCTGCTTTCCATGGGCACAAGTTGAGTCCGGCCGTCCGGTGCGGTTTCGAAAACCGGTGCGGATACCGCCGGTAACTTTTCTGAAATTCCCCCGCTTTGAACTTGGGTCACTCGAACTCCTTGTTTCCCGTGAGGCGCGTGTGCGAAGGTGAGCCTCCCCTTACGGATGGGCCAGATCCGGCCAACGCGCCTGGTCAGGCCAAAGGTACGCACCAATCAGGCACCTGCTTTCCGACGACGTCCTCTTCCGTGCCGTTCGTCGGCTTGGAAGGAATTGGTTCCGTGCAATCCCCCAACCCCCCACGCCCGCCCCACCCGCCCCGACCCGGCTGGACCCCCGGGGATTCCGACCCCCAACTCATCGCCCGACTGGCCGGCGACGAGGGGCGGCACCGCGCGATAGCCCTGCTCTTCGCCCGTCACTGGCGGGCCGCCCACGACTACGCGACCGTCTGTCTGGCCGGCACCGAGGACACGGCGCGCCTGGTGGCCGCCGCCGCGTTCCACGAGGTGCTCGGCCGCCTCGCGGGCGGGCGCACCGCAGGCGCCCTGCGTCCCCAGCTCCTCGTCGCCGTCCGGGAGACCGTCCGGGAATGGGCCGGCGCCGAAGGGGTTTCCGCCGTTCTGCCGGAGCTGCGGAAAACCGTCGGCGGCCGCGGACTGCGCGCCGCGCGACCGGTGACCGCGGAAAGGCGGCAACTCGCGGAACGCGCTTTCCAGTTGCTCCCGGCGGCCTCTCAATGCCTGTTGTGGCACACCGAGGTCGAGTCGGAACCCATAACCGTACCGGCTGGTCTGTCGGGCATGGACGCGGTCACCGCGGCAGCAGTCCTGGAACAGGCGCGGGAACAATTCCGGGCGGGCTGCGTACGCGCGCACCGGGAACTCGCGCCGACCAGTGAATGCCGCTTCTACAACCGTCTCCTCGACGTCCCCCTGCGTCGCGGCGGAACCCTGCTGCCCGATGTCCGGCACCATCTCGCGCACTGCCGTTTCTGTCGGCACGCCGCCGAACAGCTCAGCCACTTCGACGGCGGACTGGACGTCCTGCTCGCCGAGACCGTGCTCGGCTGGGGCGCCCTGCGCTACCTGGAGTCGCGCCCCGCCCGTACGGCCGCAGCAGGCGCCGCTCCCCGGCCCGCCCCCGTGCGCCCGCTCGCCGGCGCCGGCCGTCATCGCACCACCTCGGCCGGCCTGCTCGCCCTGCCGGGCAGGCGGCCCAGGGCGGTGCTCGTGGGCGCAGGACTCACCGCCCTCGCGCTGGTCGCGACCGTCTTCGTGGCCAGGGGCTGGACGGTCGACACCGGCGTCCCCGCCCCCGGAGCCACCTGGGGCGCGCCCGCCGGCGGGATCAGCGCCCCGGGCACCGCCCCGCAGGGCGGCTCGGGCGCCTCCGGCGGCTCGGCAGGCTCGGCAGGCTCGGGCAGCCGTACGTCCTCCGCCTTCCCGTCCGCCGCGTCCGCCTCCCGGTCCGCCGAGATCGCGCAGGGCAGGCTGCGCAGCCCGGACACGGAACTCTGCCTCGACGTCCGGGGCGGCCGACCGGCGACCGGAGCGGCCATCGTCCTCACGTCGTGCTCGCAGGCCGCCACCCAGCGGTGGTCGTACGAAGAGGACGGTCTGCTGCGCAGCTCCGCCGACCCGACGCTCTGCCTCGCCGCCGACCCGCACAGCCGCACGACCGCCCTGGCCGGCTGTCTGGTGCACTCCGGCGAGACGTTCTTCGACCTGACCGTCCGCGGCGAGCTCCTGCTGCGCCGCAACGACGACCTGGTCCTCGCCCGTGACGCCGACGGCTCGGGACGGACCCTCGCCGTCGCCCCACGGGACGGTTCCGCCGGTCAGCGGTGGCTGTTCGACACGGCCGCCCCGTCGGCGGGGGAGCCCGGCCCACAGGTCCGCGGTCCGGCGGAGCCGCCCGCCCCGACGACGGCGCAGCCGCCGGCGGAGCC